>JBFJTQ010000055.1:0-8447 GCA_041625275.1 Binatia bacterium
AGACGACGGGGCGTACTGATAAGCCCGCAGGCAACTCGATAGCCCGGGGGGTAATCCTTCACCTCGTCGAATAAGAGGGCGGGGCCTTCCCGTTCATTGACGATCTCCGTGATAGTGCCAATCTCCATGTTCCAATCAACGCCTGGTACCCGCCGCAATTCGTTATGTTCTTCAAGTTGCTCAAGAAAAGATCTGAGATCATTCCGAATCATAATCGTTACTCCTTCTTAACTGAAACGGAGGATTCGCAGGAGGTTTGACTTCGTGCGGATGCTATTATCGTCCGTTTCCCATGTCAAACCCGGTGTATTTTGCCGCTTGCTTTCCGAACGTCCCAAGCTTACAGTCCGGAAGAATCGCACACGCGTCTATCCGTGTCGTTGTGGGTTTGTATAATTCCACCATTCAGAGGGCGTCGAATCCAATTGGACAATAGAAAGGAGCGTAGGCTCATGTCTTCACGAATGCCGCTGTTCTTGTGTCTCGCGTTTCTAGTCCTTACGTCGAGTCTGGCTGCGCAAGATCGATATGTAGTCAGCTACGGCGGCTTCTCTGGCTATCAAGTGCCCATCTGGGTCACGAAAGAGCTGGGATTGTTGGAGAAGTACAAAATTAATGCTGACCTTGTCATGATGCCGGGCTCGGCCCGGCAGATGCAGGCCTTGCTTGGCGGCAGCATCCACTTTTCGCAGATCGATGCGACGGCGCCGGTGACGGCATTTCTTCAGGGCGCGGACCTTGTTGTCGTCGCCGGCGCCCTCAACAAGTTTCCCTTCAGCGTCGTTGTCCGCCCGGAGATACGCCAGCCCTCTGATTTGCTCGGCAAAAAAATCGGCGTTGTAAACTTCGGCGGTCAAAACGAGCTTTCTGTGCTCATGGCGTTAAAGGAGTGGAATATACCGAGGGAAGCCGTAAACATTATCCCCGCCGGGCCCTCCGACAGCAGGGTGGTTGCGCTCAACACAAAAGCGCTTGACGCGACCGTTCTGGCTCCCCCGCAAACGATTCAGGCAGAAAAACTCGGCTTCAGGACTCTCGTTCACATGAGCGACCTCAAGGCGTCGTTTCCGTTGGACACGATTGTCACCCACCGGTCGTTGCTGAAGCAGCAGCGCGGTTTGGTGAAGCGGTTCTTGCAGGCGTTTATCGAAGGACTCCATCAAGTGATGACGAACAAAGAAAAAACCATCGGCGTGTATCAGAAGATCCTGAAACAACAGGATCGCTCCATCGTAGAGAAGACCTACGACTACTATGCCCCCAAGTTCTCCATGCCGCCACGCGTCAGCCTGGACGGCTTACGCACGACGGCCGAATTTGTCGCCAAGAAGAAAAACGCGGACGTCCAAGCGATGCTCGACGAAAGCCTGCTGGATGAACTAGAAAAGGAGGGGTTCTTTAAGGCCTTCAAGTAAAAAGCGGCTTTGCACCTTAAGGCTTCATTTTTTCGGGGGCGTTCGGGCGTCAAGGCTTGGGGGACAGGGTTGGGGGTCAGGCCTTGTAATCTAAACAATCTTAGTTAACTTCTCGATCTCCCGACTCAGTTCCGGTTGCTTTTCCACTCCCCCTTCATGCCGTCTCAAATTCGAGCGGATGATGGTAGCATACCGCTTGACGTACGTCGCCGGCTTAGCAATGCCGTAGCTGCGTTGCCTGGTAATCCGCAGCAAACAGAAACGTCTTCTGTCGCTGAGCGCCACGAGCGATGGCGTGGTAGAGCACGCCAGCTGCATGGACTCTGGGCTTGCGAGACATGGGGGGAGGATTGAAGAGTGATCAATTCAACACGCAAAAGTACAAGGCCTGACCCTCAAGCCTAAACTGTTTCAATCTCACTGTCTGCGCTTCAATTGACTCGATCGTTTTATTTCTAAGCGTGGCGAACGGTTCGCTTACCTTCGGTGCCGCGCCGGAGAAAGCGCGCAGCGCTGCCTCGCAGGCGTCGGCCAACAACCGGCTGTTAAGCCCCGAGTAGTCCCCACAGCATTAGCAGTGTTGCAACCGCGCTGGCGGCGCTGCGCACGCCGTGAAGCGTACCCCAGCGCTCAAGCAACTGACGTGTCTCAGCTGAGCTCAGATCGCGCTCTGTATCTAGCAACTGCTGGTTCGTAGGCATGATGACAATTAGCGTGATTGGCACCACTGCGCCGATGAACAGCGCCGCTATGAGCCATACCACACCGCCACCCATAAGCCACGCGCCCACAGCGGTTAAGAAACTCACGATTGCAAGGGGCGCTTGCATCCAGGTGGCTCGCTTGTAGCTGGGCGCCCACTGAAGTGCGGCGCTGCGTGTGTCCAGCCCCATGCGGGCCGGGTGTTCGGCGACGTTAATGTAGATGGCTGCACCAGCGAAAAGCGCCGCGCTCAGAGTAGCGAGGAACTGAAACACATCAAGCATCACCAGTGCTTCTCATGGGGCCTACCGGTCAGCATCAGCGGCGGCGCGAAGCGCCTGCCGCTGGATGCCTTTGTTAGGTGCCAGACCTCCTCTCAGGCCGGCTTGATGTTCTGGTTCATCCGGAAGAGGTTCGTTGGGTCGTACTTTTTCTTGAGCTCCACCAGCCGATTGTACGTCGCACCGTAGGCGGACGCGATGCGGTCGGTCTCGTCTTGGGTGAGGAAGTTGATGTACGCGCCGCCGCTGGCAAACGGCTGTGACTTGGCGAAGAATTCGCGCGCCCATGCGATGCAGCGCCCGTCCTCGGCGGCCGACTCCCACCGGCCGTGCACGTTCATCACGTAGTTGGCGTCTCGGTTCGAGTAGGCCATCGCCTCGGGCGCTATGCGGGCGGTCTGGCCGCCAATCGTGCCGACGAAGATCTCGCACTGCGGCGACGGCAGCGCGCCGGCGTATCCGATGATGGCGTCGATCGCGCCATCGCTGAGCTGCGAGAAGTTGTGCGACTTCCAGTAGTTCCGCGCACCCGGCGTCAGCAACGGATCGAAGGCCTGCTGCCAGGCGGTGTACGGCTGCACGCCGATGTGTTCCCCGTGCGCCTTGCCGAACCCGCGCAGCGGTTCGATCAGCTTCTCGCCTTCAGTGGGGTCGCCCGCATAGCAGAGGGCGAGCGCCACGATCTCTTTCCCGTGGACGTCCTCGGGCAGGAAGGGCAGGGGGGGCGCCTTCCGGGCGACCATCCAGACGTTGAGGTCATCCGGCATCGTCTCGGTGAAACGGGCAAACTTCGTGAGCACGGACTTCGCTTGGTCGAACGGGAAGACGATGAGCCCGCTCAGCACGTCCGGCCCGACGGGATGGAGCTGGAACTCGAAGCGGGTGACGATACCGAAGTTCCCACCGCCACCCCGCAGTCCCCAGAAGAGGTCAGCGTTTTCCCTTTCGCTGGCGTGCAACTCAGTGCCATCCGCCGTGACGACATCCGCGGAGAGCAGGTTGTCGATGGTCATACCGTACTTCCGGCTCAGCCAGCCGAAGCCGCCGCCGAGCGTCAGGCCGGCCACGCCAGTGGTTGAGTTGATACCCAGGGGCGTGGCGAGGCCGTGCGCCTGCGCGGCCGCGTCGAAGTCGGCGAGGGTACAGCCGGGTTCGACGGTTGTCCGGCGGGCGTTCGGGTCCACCTGGACGCGCTTCATCAGCGAGAGGTCGATCATGAGGCCGTCCTCGCAGACGGCATTGCCCGCGATGTTGTGCCCTCCCCCTCTGATCGAGACGAGCAGGTTGTCCTTGCGCGCGAACTTGACCGCTTGGACGACATCCTCAGGCCACGCGCAGCGGGCGATCAGTGCTGGCCTGCGGTCGATCATGGCGTTCCAGATCTGGCGCACCTCGTCGTAGTCTGCGTGGCTAGGAAGAAGCAGATCTCCCCGGAAGTGTGCTTTGAACTCGTCGATCTTTGCCTGTTGCATCTCCTTCATACTTACCTCCTTTCTTGGCGCCTAACCATTAAGTCTGCTGACCGGCATATTGTAGTCTCGGAAATTTCGACGACGGCACCGATTCTCTTGCCTTTCAGAACACTTCTCAAATTTACACTATAGAATCGTCGGCGCAAACGGCCGACATGCCTAATTCCGTTATGGCCGTCCAAGCGATTGGATAGAGCCGAGACCGTTGAGTGCGCTTTCGACTTCTTTCCCTCCGCGAAACAAAACCTGTGTGTAAATCATTGTGGTGTTCACGTTATGGTGTCCCAGCAACTCCTGCACGGTTCTTATATTATGTTCCGTCCCGACGGGGGGTGAATGTTGGGGCCAGCCGTATGAAGTCTCCTGGGTGCCGCAATGAGAAACTGCGCAGCCCTTACTCTGAACCGGCGTTGCGCGTCAAGCGTTCTTCGTACGTTGAGACGTTCGAGAGACAGGCCTGGCAGTAAGATACCGAACGGCCGGCGGGACGAAAAAGGTATGCAAGGGCGACAAATGTATGACAGCATGTCTTTGCCCCGATTTTTGCGATTGAATAGTGCGCGCGATTCACGTTATAGAGGCTAATCATGGCTACTATACTTAATCCGCACCAAAGAGCGACGATTGAAGCGGCCACGGGCCGGATCATTCCGATAGACCGCGACCCTGGAGCAGTAGAGACCGGGGTCATCGATTACATCGAGAATGCCTTGAGCGGCTATGACGCGGAGCATTTGCCTCTTTATGTTGACGGGGTTCAGGAGTTGGACCGGCTGGCGCATGAGAAATTCGGCGCAGAAACATTCATTTCTTTGCAGACTCACCAGCAAGACCAGGTGCTAACACACCTGGACGAGAAACAGAACCCGTTCTTCATACATCTGCTCGAACACACGATGCAGGGTTTTTATGGCGATCCGCACCACGGCGGGAACCGCGACCGCGCGAGCTGGAAAATGATCGGCTTTCCGGGACCTTCTCATCCCGAGGGATACCACCCGCCTTTCGGCTGGTATGACGCGAACATTCCGGATGAATTCGACCCGAACAAAAAGAAAGGCGACTGACGATGCCGGAGCATGAATCCGTAGACATTTGCATTGTGGGAGCCGGAGCCTCGGGTTTGGTGGCCGCCAAGGAGTTAAGCGAGGCGGGCATGTCCGTGGTGGTGCTGGAGCGCGGTCCCTGGTACAAGCGCACCGATTTCGTCGAAGACGAAATCTTGTTCAAGCACCGCCATTTCCTGTGGCCCACGGTGAAGGAGGAGCCGCGCACGTGGCGGCCCAATGACCGCACGCCCTCCGAGAGGCTGTCGCACGAAGTCCAGCTTTTTTCCAACGCCATGTGTGTCGGCGCGGGCACGATTCATTACAGCGGCCTATCGTGGCGCTTTCATGAATCCGATTTTCGCGTCAAATCCGCCGACGGAGCCCTGGCCGGCACCTCCATCGAGGACTGGCCTATTAGCTACGATGAGATGGAGCCATACTACGAGAAAGCCGAGTGGACCATCGGTGTTTCAGGCAAGGGATGGGCGAATCCTTTCGATCCGCCGCGCAAGCGCGATTTCCCCACGCCGCCTCTGGCGCGCAACAGCGCGGGCGCAATCCTGGAAAAGGGCGCCAAAGCTTTGGGGCTGCACCCGTTTCCGACTCCTATGGCGATTCTTTCACGTCCCTATGACAGCAGGCCGGCGTGTACCTACAAAGGCTTTTGCTCGGGCTATGGTTGCTTGGTCGGAGCCAAGTCGAGCACCATGGAGGCGCTCTTGCCGAAGGCCCTTGCCACGGGGCGCTGCGAAATTCGTCCACACTGCATGAGCCGCGAGGTGCCCGTGGACGGACAGGGGCGCGCAACCGGCGTCGTCTACTTCGACCAAGCAGGGCAGGAGCAGTTTCAGCCCGCACGCGTGGTTGTCCTCGCCGCCGGAGGCGTGGAGACGCCGCGCCTTCTGCTTCTTTCCCAATCATCAAAGTTCCCTCACGGCTTGGCGAATTCCAGCGGTCTCGTTGGTAAGAACCTCATGTTTCACGCGCCGGGCGCGATCACCATTGCGATCTTTCCCGAGCCCCTTGAGGGGCACCAGGGAGCGCCGAGCACCCGCGTGTTGCAGGATTTTTACGGGACCGATAGCCGGAGAGGCTTCATCCGCGGCGGGTTCATGCATCCGCGCGCCCATGGCGGAGATCCCATCGACTACGCGCTGCGCGACGTGCACGGCGCGCGCTGGGGGCTCAAGCATAAAGATTCCATGCGCTCGACCTATCGTCACTACCTGCACAGCCACTGCACGGGAGAGAGCTTGCCGGTGGAGAGCAACATGGTAGATCTAGATCCCGAAGTCCGCGATCGTTGGGGCCTGCCGGTGGCGCGCGTCACCTACACGAGCCATGAAAACGATGTTCGCCTGGCGAGTTTTCTGGTGGCGCGCTCGCGGGAAATCTTCGAGGCGGCCAGCGCAACGCGCGTCGTTTCGCCAGCTACGCGGCTGCGCAAGCTCCACAATCACCAGATGGGAAGCTGCCGCATGGGCGACGATCCGAAAGCCTCGGTGGTGGACAAATGGTGCCGTTCCCATGATGTTCGGAACCTCTTCGTCATCGATGCGAGCGTGTTCGTGACTTCCGGCGGTTTAAACCCGGCGCTTACGATCCAGGCCAATGCCTTTCGCGTGTGCGACTATATGGTGGCGGAGGCGAAGCGGGGCAGCTTGGCGTAAGAAAGATCAGTGCTCAGTATCCAAGCCGACCCACAAGGCTCTTGATGCGCCTCAAGTCCTCCTTGAGATCCTCCCGCGCTTCCAGTTCCATGAAGCCTTGCTGGACCAGCTTTAGTTGACCCAACTTTTCCATGTCCGGAGGCTCATCCAGCACTCCCACCTCGACCGCCTCTTGGAGGTAGCCTTCCAGATTCGTAGGAACCCCATTGTACGGGAACGGTAAATGCTCAACGTTTGCAGGCGACGAGCATGTCGGCTTGCGGCGCTGCTCGTCGGGGTCAGGGCTTTCCATACGCAGCCGCCGCTCCACTTGCAGGCACTGATCAAAAGTCTCCGGCTGTTTGCGCATGTACCAGTAGGCCCGGATCATGCCTTTGATACACGCTTTTACCATCTCGGGCTTTTCCTGCAGGGCTTTCGCAGTCGCTACATTGACACGGTCGGGACGCCCTTTGGGATAATGAGCCGCTATATCGAACAAATCACTAAAGCCTTCTCCCCGAAGCACTTCGGTGTCGCTCGGGTCCTGAAAGATGGCATCGACGGCCCCGGCACGCAGCCTCTCCGGAGCATTTGAAGGATTGTTGCCCCGCACCCATTTGACGTCGTTGTAAGGGTCCAGGCCCGTTCTTTTAAGCCAGGGGCGGATGACCGTGACGAAAATGTCCTCCAAATCGATGACCCCGATGCGCTTGCCCTTGAGCTCCTCAAGGCTCTTGAGACCCTTTGCGCCGACCAAGTGGTGGGGCATGTTGTTGCGCCAGCCCGCTACAATATAAAGCTCGTGCCCTTGCTTCTGCAGATAGGCTACCGTGGAGGGCTTGACGTCCATGGCTATATCGACATTTAGCTCTTTCATGCGTTGCGCCAAGGTCTCTTTCTCGAACATGAAGGGCGCCATGCCTCCCCTGACGATCTCATAATTGGGCTTACCATCATCGTCGTGCAGACCCTCGTCGTAAAAGAAGTTCATTTCATGTGCGATTTGAATGGGGATGAGATGAAGAACGTGATAACAGGCAGGAGCAATCCGTAGCTTTTTGGTCATTTTCTCCTCTCTTTCTTGGCCGTGGTCTTAAACTCGCGAGCAGAAGGGTCTGTGCAAGCGCGCATCCATTTCGGGTGAAGCACGCGCTCGTAACTAATCACAAGCTGTTTTCCGCTGTCAACGGCAAAATGGCTTACGGCCTAAAAGGTCTTGACGGCCCGTGAAAATCGGTAATATAAGGGCGTCGGTCAAACAAGGAATCGGCGTAGTGAGCGAAGGAGCCTATCGGGAGGAGATGATGTTTAATGACCTCAGAGAGTTCATCAGTAAGGCGGAGGAGATTGGAGAGTACAAGATTATCGAAGGAGCCGACTGGGACCTGGAGATAGGCGCTATCGGTGATCTGCAATCACAGTCTCCGGATTCGCCACTGCTGGTGTTCGATAAGATCAAGGGGTACCCGCCCGGATATCGGGTCGCTACCAACCTGGCCACCTCCGCGAAAAGAATAGCGCTGTGCTTCGGACTTCCACAGGACGCAAAGGGGATAGAGCTGGTGAAGGCGTTTCGCGATAAGATGCAAGAAGAACTGAAGCCCATTCCGCCAGTGGAAGTTGACACAGGTCCGGTGAAGGAGAACGTTTTGATTGGCGATGATTTGGACTTATACAAGTTCCCCACGCCGAAGTGGCATGAGCTTGATGGAGGTCGCTACATCGGTACAGGCACTGCGGTTGTGACAAGGAACCCCGACGATGGCCGCATCAACGTCGGAACATACCGCGTTCAAGTTCAGGACAAGTCCACCGCGACAGTCTCTTTGGCGCAAGGCCATCACGGGAACATCATCGCCAGGAAGTACTGGGCCAA
>JBFJTQ010000056.1:0-8420 GCA_041625275.1 Binatia bacterium
CCCCGGACTAGTCTTCGCGACCATCATCGAGGCATTTCAGAACGAGGGTTTGGGAAAGGCGCTTCTCGGAGCGCTTCTCCCCATGTTTGCCGGCTACTTCGTGGCCGTGGCATTAGGCATCCCCATAGGCGTGATGATGGGGGTTAACCGCACTCTGGAGCGCTTCTTCGATCCTTATGTCAATGGCTTCTTTGTCGCTCCTATTTCCGCATTGGTTCCTGCGATGATCTTCTGGTTCGGGGTTGGTTTTCAGATGAGGGCCTCTGTCGCTTTTCTGTTTTCCATCTTCGTGGTCATCGTCAACACCCTTCAAGGAGCCAAACACACACCCGGTGATTTTGTTGAGCTCGCGCGATCCTTCGGCGCTTCCAAGCTTTTCATCGCTGCAAAAATCGTCATGCCTGCAGCCACCCCTTACATCATGGTCGGACTGCGCTTAGCGATGGGTCGGGCCATCGTCGGGACCGTCATCGCCGAATTGCTGGTGTCCGTTTCGGGGGTGGGCGAAATCATTACAAACTATAGCAGCGCGTTCAGACTCGATGGGGTACTGGGAGTTGCGTTGGTGATTATGACAGGTGGAATCTTGTTGAGCGGATTCATGCAGTGGATCGAGAATGTCATTGCGCCGTGGAAGAAAAAAGAAGCTGCTTTCGAGGAAAAATAAGGGTACGGACGGAACATGAAGGCGATCCAGCTTTTGTGGCATGAAAACGCCCCTCGTTTGGTTTCCCTAATACTCGGGATAGGGCTATGGGAGCTTATCAGCCAGCTCAGCGATTCTCCCATCGTACCCGGGCCGTATCGTGTCTTCACGACCCTATTTCAGGCTTTCCTACCCGGGGGAATTCCCAACAATCCAGAGGAGACGTTGGGCGAAGCCTTGCTCAAGGCTTTTATCCCCATGTTGGTCGGTTACCTAATCGCCATTGTTACCGGCGTCGCACTCGGAATTTTGATGGGCATTAACCGTCGGTTCGAGCAACTTCTTGATCCCTTTGTCAACGCTCTGTACGTGGCGCCGATATCGGCCCTGGTCCCCGTGTTGATTTTCTGGTTTGGTCTCGGGTTTTCCGCTCGGGTCGCCGTCATTTATTTGTTCTCCGTTTTTGTCATCACTGTGAACACGCTTCAGGGCGCAAAACATACACCTGGGGATTATGTCGAACTGGCTCATTCCTTCGGAGCGTCACGCTTCTATATTGTCCGCCATATCGTCATTCCTCATTCGATCCCCTATATTATGGTGGGCCTGCGCCTGGGCATCGGTCGTGCCATGCGTGGAGTCGTCGTATCGGAGCTGATACTTTCGATCACGGGGATCGGAATCATCGTGTCGAACTATAACGCCTTTTTTCGAATAGACGGGCTCCTTGCCGTTGCGGTCGCAATCATGGCCGTCGGTATTGTCTTGGCCGGCTTTGTCCAGTGGCTCGAGAACCTGATCGCACCTTGGAAGAAAAAGGGAACCGCTTTCCAAGAGTAACCCTCGCAAAACTAATCGTATCGCAAAGCGCGATTTCGAGATGCCCTAGCCGCGTGTCGCCCAGGCTTGCGCTATCTAATTGCGGCGGTATGGAAGCAGGTGGAGGTCGGTGGGAGTTGCGTGTATCAAATGTAGCCGAGACCACGTGTGATTATCTTAGCGCCTTTCGTCCCGGATAAAGCGCTGACATGGGCCGAAGGCTTGGCTTTTAATCTTCTTACGTCATCCGGCGAGATTGTCGATGGCAAGATCAGCCACCTGACTCAGGGGCCTTACGAATGGACTCTCAGTGATCAGAACCGCCCTTGCTCCGCTTCGCCCGTGACCTTGCAGCGGGATACTTTAAAGGGTAATCTAGTTTTCTAGGTGCTGAGGTGTATCGCAGTGAGTGCTTTGAACCTAACTAAGGGAGGTACCGTCATATGATAGATCCAGTATGCAAGAAGGAAGTCGACGAGAAGGCTGCACCCGGGGGTAAGGCGCGATTTTGGGGCAAAGTTTTCTTCTTTTGCGACAAGAAGTGCCGTGCGGCGTTCCAGCGCGATCCGCAGAAATACGTCGAGGCGGAAAAGGGAGCCGAGCAAGAGCCCGGCTACGATCCCCGGATGTTTATCGGAGACATGTAAGCGCCTCTTTGATTTTCACACCCTGATAACACCGCTTCTGAAATAAATGCGCGTGCGGTTCAGCCGCCCACGCGAGCAAAAAACCCATAAATCCAGACGCTGCCGCAGCAAAAAAAACGCGCGGCGTCTGGATTTGCGTTTTTGTCTATCCCCATTAGAGCGACGATGTTGTCTTTCGGGAGTTCCGTCTAGTCCTCGCTGTGTTCGGAATGACGGGTTTCAGCTCGCAGATCTCAGACTGGCAATTTGACATTTGCCGTTTGCACTCCCGGAGGGCATGCCCACGGTCGTAGGGCTTGCGGGCCGTGCGGGTCTGAACAAATGTCCGACTAGGGTTAAGACTTCTTAAGCAGGTAGCTGGCGGGCATCGGCATGCTGAAGATGTTGATCCCTTCCGTCTCTTCGATGTAGCGGATAAAACGGTACTTATTCTCCAGCTCATCGTAGCGCGGCGGCGGGGCTTCGGCTCGACCCGCTTCGATCCGCGCCCAGATAAAATGAGGTCCGTCGTGGCTCAAGGCGTCACTGACCGCCTCTCGCAGCTCCTCCACCGTCGCTGCCCCACGCGAACTCTTTATGCCGGCGTTCCTCGCCACGCCGGCGAAATCGATGTTGCCGGCCGTGGACACCGTCGGCTCGCCGCCGGAAGACTCGTATTGTTTGTTGTCCCAGCAGATGTGAATCAGATTTTTCGGTTGATGCAGGCCGATTGTCGCCAGCGACCCAAGATTCATCCACAGGGCGCCATCGCCGTCGAAAACGAAAATCTTTCGCCCGGGCAACGCGATGGCGAGCCCTAACCCGATCGAGGAGCAAAGCCCCAACGTCTTTACCTGGATATTGCCGTCGCTAGGTCTGACGGCGTTCCATTCCGCAGTCGCACCGCCCGCGGTGGTGACAAACAGTTCATCCTTGATCAGGGACGAAATAACTTGGAGACATTCTAAGCGTTTCATGGCATTAGTCCGTCACAACACTTCTCGCGACAGCAGCAGCGCCACCGGCCTTTTGGAACTCTCGGCCGCCGTTGCCGCGCCGACGATGTCTTGTTTAACCTTGCTGCGATCGCGCATCACGCGATACTTGATCCCGAGACCCTGTAGCACCGGCTCGGTGGCGAGCCCGACCATATGGAAGGCTTTGTCACCCATGTCTCCGGCATAGTACACGAGCAGCAGCATTGGAATTCCGAATTGCAGTGCCGTTGTCGTAAGGCCGTTGCAACTGTTAAGCAGCCCGCCGTTCTGCATCAACATCGCCGTGCGTTTTCCGCCAAGATACGCCCCGGTGCAAACGCCGATTCCTTCTTCTTCGCGCCCAACCGGTATATGGGTTATCTCCCTGTCGTTGTAGAGGAGATTGATTAGCTGCAGCACATTGATATCGGGAACGCTCGCGACCAGATTAATTCCGGCCTCTTTTAGCCCTGCGAGTATCTGCTGCGCTCCCTCTTTGGTTGCCATGTCGACGCCTTTCAAAGATAGTTGCCGCTGTGACTCGGTAGACAGACGCGGTCGTTCAAAAACCAGAGAATTCTGCTTACATAATGCTTTGTAAGAAATTATGATTGCTCGTGTCAAGTCGCTCACAGTCAGAGGGTACCCCGACCATGGAATTGGCGTACCCACGGACTTACCCCTGCTGGCCAAGATGCCCCGCCAGAAAATTACACGAATACGGTGACCGTCACAGTCAACTTCTAGCTGCGAACTAGCTGCAGGACTTCAGCCAGTCCGCCGATAGCGGGCCCCTGCCAATCCTTGGCTTCTTGATGCAATTCGCCGCGAGTTCCCTCGGAGGAAGTTCGAATCAACACGGGATGCAAGCCGACCTCGGCGGCACCGGCTAATTCGTGGTTTTCACCATCGGCAATGTAGAGACAGTCTTCAGGCTCGACGCCGAGGCGCTCGCACGCAAGCTCATAAATCCGAGGGGCCGGTTTCTTTAGGTGTTCTCGGCAGGAGAAAACGGGGGACTCAATTAAGTGAACAAAAGCTGTGTCCTGCCAGACGATCGGGATCTCGATGGTGCAGTTGCTGATCAACCCTCTTCTGTGGCCGCAATTCTTCAGCTCCCTCAGCGTAGGTAGCGCGTCCGGCTTTGGTCGCAGGGCCAGCCGTATATACCGCAATCTGATCTCGGTTGCCTTGCGAATTTGTTCCGGGCTGGCGCACGCACCCATAGCAGCGCAAACATATTCGATGTTGGCTTCAACGGTCTCGAAAGCCCCTATCGTTCGCATTTCCGTGGTTTGCCTCCAGAGCTCCATGAAGGGTTCGTAAGGCACGGCAAGAATCTCGGCCAATTCAACATGCATCTGGCCGACGGCGGACACAAAGTCGTCCACCAAAGTCCCGAACAAGTCAAAGATAACTGTGGTAGATTTCATGGACGGAGCTGCCGATTTTTCGAAAGCCTCGCGTCGAAGTATTTCCCGTCCGCTCGCGAGACAAGGTTACCCGTTTTCTTTACGTTCGGCTCAATCTGCTTCAGGGCACATCGAGAGGCCAATCTCGCTTGAAGTCATTGGCGGTTACTCACCGCCACCGGGCTCAGCCGCCGATGATCGGGCTGGCGAGCATGACATCAAGCGTCGCCTCAGCCGCGAGGGTTTTGTCAAGATTCTGGATTTCATCCACGCTCTCGCCGTTCAAGAACACTTGCAGCGCCGGATTCAGGGTGGTGCCCTGCGGGACAATATAGCGCCGGAACTCCGAGCCGTTGGAACGAGCCAACTCCTCCAGCAAGCGCCTGAGTGTGGCCCCTTCTTCGAGGAGAACCACCTGCTGCTTTTTTCCCACCAGCCCGCGAACCGGTCCAAAGAAATGCACCCTGGCTTCAATCACGCTAACACCTTTGCGGCTGGTTCTGTCCCAGCTTCGTAAGTTTAACACGGAGGCAAGAGTCGATGGCACCGCTGACGAAATCCAGATGCTCGTCGTCCAGCGCGAGCAGGGAGTTGAAGTGAATCCCGCGCGTCTTGCCATCGCGCGTAACGCTTCTTGCCCATCTGCCCGTTGAAGCCCACACCGCGGTGACCTCGGGGTGAATCCCGCTGGTCAGCTTGATGCGGCCCGTGGCTTTCTTCCCCGAGTCGGTCTCGATCTCCACCCAATCGCCTTCCGCGAGGCCCTTGCGCTTCGCCGCGTCGCGCGAAAGAAGAACATCGTCATAGCCCAAACGCATGCCGACTTCAGCGAGAAGGGGATTGCTGCCGGTGGCCGTCAAGGCATGGTAAGGGGCCTTCGCTGTGATCAGGTACAGGTCGAATTCGGGAGCCTTTGGCGCGTAGGCGGGGCACGGACGCCACTCGGCAAGCGGGAGGTAGCCGGAACAGTCCCACGGAATCTTCAATTCGCGCGTCACTGCTTCTACCTGGCGCCCCGCATCAATCATGTACTCGTGATAGACATGGATCCTGGGCTTGGGATAAGCACCCGGGTAACGTTCCTTGAGACTTCTTTCCTTAACGAGAATCCCGTCCTTCGCGTACCAATTTAGTCCGTTGTCCGGCCCGTGCTTTGCTTTGAGAGCGCGATCGATCAAATCCCTGTATGAATACCGCTGACCGGGTTGCAGTGAATACTCAGGCGGCAGCCTCCACATCCGATTACAAGCGAGATAAACGTCCTCCAGAAAACCGGCGCGAGCGGCCAGCTCCAGAAGTATCTCGTCGTGACTGACGAGCCTGCCCCATGGCGACTCAAACGGCGGCGCCATCGCTGGCCTGGATCCATAGAACGTAGCGGGCTGGGAGCCCGTGTGGTATTCACCCTCGCTGCCAACGGGTTCCAGTTGCTCGAGATAATGTAAATCCGGGAAGACCAGGTCGGCAAACTCCGCCGTCTCGTCAATCTCAAAGGCGAACGAGACGATGAACGGAATTTTGCGCAGCACCTTGGTCATTATTTCCTGTCCGGCCCCCGTATATGCCATATTGGAGCGGCGCTGCAGGAGCATCTCGGGTTGAATCGAAGCATGATACTTCTCCGGCTCCAGAATCGCAGGGACTGCAAAGGTTCGGCTATAACAGGCCACCGGGAAAAGCTCGAAAAGGTCAATGGATTGAGGCGGCGTTACGACACGCGGAGGATAGGGATTGGTAGGTCCCGGGCCGGAGCCCACACGTCCGGGATGCGCGATGGTGGCGAGGAGTCCATCCTCCGTGGCGCGATACTTGGCGCGGTGGTAGCCCATCAAACCGCCCGGGACGTCGAGGCCGCCGATAAGAGTCTGGAGCAGCATCGCCGCAAATCCGTTCATGAAGGCATGCTTGTGGGAACTCAGACCACGGTACCAAGTGAGAGATGCCGGTCGAAAGGGAAGCTCCTCGCCGTCAATATTGATTTTGGCGCCGATTTTAGCCGCCTCGCCGAATTCCCGCGCAATGCGCTTCACCGTTACGGCTGGAACACCGGCTATCCGGGAAACCTCCTCCGGCGTATACCGGCGCACCTCGTCAGCAATCACTTGGAAGGCGGGGCGCAATTCACTTCCTGATACCTGATAGCGCCCCAAGAGTGCGGGATCGATCCCCGCAGCATCGAAAGGTCTGGCGGTATGTGCAGCCGGGTCCCATACCAGTACCTTGTTGCTCGCGGGATCACGCGCGTAATGGCCATCGCCGCCGATCAAGTACGGGGCGTTGCTGAAATATTTTAGGAAGGCGGCATCATAGATGCCCAGATCGTTGATCAGAACATTGGCCAACCCCATTAGGAACGCGGCGTCCGTCCCCGGCCGAATGGGAATCCATTCGTCTGCCATGCTCGCCGCGTGGCCGCACAAAGGATCAACGACCACCACTTTGATTGCCTCGCGGTTGCGTCCCAACTCGAAGGCGCCGTTCATGGTGTCGTAATGGACCACCGCCCCATACTGCGATCCCACCGACAGGATGTATCGCGTCAAGGGAACATCGGGCACGGCTTCAACTGCAAACTGGTTGAGGAAATGCATCGGGTGAACGGCATTGCCGCAGAAAAAACCGGAGGATACGGATTGCAGCGCTGTGCCAAAGGCTGCACACCAGATCTCATCTAGCAGGGATCGGTCGAAGGTTACGCGCCAGAGCTTTCTGGGATCATCTTCGCTAACTGCCTTGAGCTTGCTTGCGACGAGGTCCAACGCCTCGTCCCAGCTTATGGTCTCCCAACCCGGATCGATTCCCGGACCCTTTTCCGGGTTTGTCCGCCGCAGAGGGCGAGTGACGCGATGGGGAGACGACAGGGTATAAAAGCCGGCGCGCCCCTTGGCGCAGGCTTTCCCCTGGTTGTAGGGGTTGGCGGGGTCGCCATCGATGCGGAAGACTTTCCCTCGTCGGGTACTCGCCAAAATCCCGCACCGGTTCAGGCAGAGCCGGCACATGGTGCGGACTTGCTGCCCTTCGTGGTAGTTCACTGGGCTGCTACTGCTTACGTTAATTTCGCCGGCCATTATTGCCCTCGTTCATTGCGCATCTATGTTCCCCACTACAACGAAAAACCCGCGACGGTCAAATAAAAACTGCGACGGCAGGCAATCATCCATCTCTACGTCGCCGCATCCGCAGCTCCGTGAATGAACAACCGCATTCCGAACGACTCGCCGATTTCTTGCGTCGCTTTTTACTTCGCACGCAAGGGGATCAACCGCTGATCCATGCTCTCAACACGTCAACCAACGGCTTTGCCACGTCAAAGATTGCGGGATACCAGACTGTCGGCGACAGGAAGTCGAACATCCCCACCAGGAACGCGAGTCCCAGGGCGGCATAGGCCAACGCGAACGACCAGCGGTAGTGTCCCCACACAACGAGATAAAGCACAACAAATCCGACTAGCGCCAAGTGCTGACCAAGCACTAGGGTCACCAGCAAAACCACGGTCAGCCAGAGGAAAAACCATATAGAACGCACGACTTCGCGCGAGAGCCCGAACAGAACCGTGGTAGAAGCCGCCCCTTCGTTGGCCGCCGGCCGGCCCGCGCGCGCTTCCCGCCAGTCTCGGGCCAAGCAGGCACCGGCGAGCAAGATGCCCGGAATGCTGAAAGCCTGCGGGAAAAGCCGCACTACTTCCAGCCACTGGAACGACTCGGCAATGGCATAGGCGAAGACGCAGAGCACGATGCCCGAGAATACGACCGAGAACCACGGGTTCCCTTCGTCGGCGTCGGATAATGCGGGCATGTTCGGATCCCTCGTCGCCCTCCTGCGCGAGCGGACCGCGAAAAATATGGTGATGACGATCAAAAGCGCGATCACGATGCAAATCGGCCGCAACAGCCAGGTGTAGCCGTAGGCGCGAATGCTGAGGTGGAGCGAGTTCTCC
>JBFJTQ010000057.1:0-8419 GCA_041625275.1 Binatia bacterium
GCTCGTCGTCGACAAGCAGGATTCTAGCGCCCATATGTTCTGTTCAAATGATCAGTCGAAATGTGGCCGCATGATCATGTCACCCTCAGTGGAACATGGAGATGGCACGCACTCCCCGCCATTGGATTGCAAAAACCTTTGAGTTCCGGCTTGCTCTTTCCGCAACAACGCCGTGTAACGCTCCTGCTTCTTGGTATTTGCCGGACTGGACTTAGCGGCGCTCCAGCTTACCAAACGCCGGGCGCCGTGTACAAGGATTGTGGCCACGCGCGAACCGGCTCGCTTTACAAGGTTCATGATCTCTACTATTGGTTTCTGGAGGTCGAATCGACGAAATCCGATGAAATGGTTGCGCCAGAGCTTGTCTTTCAAAGTGGCTTTCTTGATTGCGGCGGTCCTCATTATCGCATTCGGGGCCCTATTCCTGTTTAACGTGCGCCGCGAAGAGGGAATTCGGGTAGAGAAATATCGCGAGACCGCCCGTCTTCTCGCCACTTCCATGATGACCAGTATTGAAAATGGCATGCTCGAAGGACGCCCGGACATCATCCGGCGACTGGTCGCGGAATTGAAGTCCCAACTCAAAGACGTCCGCGGACTCGATGTCTACCGCCGCAACGGCGTCGAGGCCTTCACGGACCTGGAGACCGTCAATGAAGTCAACGCGATCTATGGCCTCAGCCCCGAACTCGTCAAAAGCATATCCAAATTGAGCCGCGAACCCGGCAAACGGATCAGCGACCCGGTATTTCGCCGCGCCGTGGAGACGATGCAGCCCGAGGAAGTGTACGAGACGATAGGCGGTGGTCGGGTACTGACAGTGTTCCAGCCGCTGCGGAATCTCGCCGAGTGTCAGGACTGTCATGGGGCGGACCACAAAACACGCGGCATTGTTCGGGTCGTTCTGAGCCTCGACAAGCTCGATGCCGAAATCAGCGCCGAGCGCGACCGTCGTATCATCATGGCGATTCTTACCATTGGTATTTTGAGCCTTTGCCTGGTGGTCTTCTTGGGGCGAGTCGTGTTGCGCCCCGTTGCGCAGGTAGCAACCGCGGCTCGCCGCATTGGCGGCGGCGATTTTGAAACGGAGGTGGATGTCAGGTCTGAGGATGAGATCGGCCAGCTAGGGAAGGCGATCAACGACATGCGTTTTCGACTGAAGCAAGCCTATCAGGAGTTGGAGGCGAGGAACGACGCCCTCAACGAAGCTCTCAACAGCCTGAAGGAATCCATGAAACGCGTGGAGCTCCTTGAGCAGCTCAAGGGAGAGTTGTCCAAATTCGTACCCGAGTCCGTAAAGCGATTGTTGGAAAAAAACCCAAACGCGACGGAGCTCGAAAAGCACGAAATCGACGTATCCGTCCTGTTCTTGGACATTGCCGGCTACACTCGCTTGTCCGAGCAGATGGACCCCAACCAGCTCAACCGGCTTGTCCAGAGCTATTTTTCGTCTTTTCTTGAAACGATTCATGACCACGGTGGAGACGTGAACGAGACGGCGGGGGATGGCCTGATGGTGGTGTTTCAAAGCGATCGTTCGCCAGCCGAACACGCGCTGAACGCCGCGCGCAGCGCGCTGGCGATCCAGCAGCGAGTGGAAGAACTGAACGAGCAATTCGCAGGGGTTTTCCAGCCGGTTTTCTTGCATATGGGCATCAACAGCGAGTTGGCGCTGGTGGGTGCGACCAAGCTCTCGGCTGCTATGGGGGTACGTTGGACTTTTACCGCAACCGGCGTGGTGACCAACATGGCCGCGCGCATCGCGGGCCAAGCCGCCGCGGGTGAAATCCTAGTCAGCGCAACGACGGCGGAAAGGATCAAGACGCATTTTGTTTTGGAAAACCTGGGCGAGCGCACCCTGAAGAACGTTGTTGCACCGGCGCGTCTCTACCGGGTGATTCGACCCGGGTTATACAAGCGGGTGGAGCAAGGCGAGTGACCGTGCGTGGCGTGACAGCGCTGCATTTAACGCTTCAAGTTATGCGACATGCGAACCTTCCGTAACGAAAGCAATGGGTCTCTTCCTCTGAGGGGTTTCGCGGTTCGCTGTCTGGTGCGTATTTCATAGCCGAGTGGGAGAGGGAGCCAAGCGCCAAAAAAGACTTTGAAACTGTGCGGTTCTGTGCCTTCGCTACTCCAGGTTCACATCTCGCACGCCATGGATTTCACTATCAACTGCAGAATCCAGGTTTAACCCCCGTGCCTAGAGTGCAATTTCCAGTCCCTCGCGGGCAACCACCGTTGAAGGAAAACGGAGACGGGTCATGGCTTCGATCCGTTTAAGCGTCGTGTCGTTGTGCGTTGGGTCGTGGTGAAACAAGATGAGCCGCTTCACCGCACCTGAGCGAGCCACCCGAGCAGCGCGCTCCACGGTGCTATGTCCCCAGCCCCTGCGCGATTCGTTCAATGACAAGTATTCCTTTTCGAGATATTGTCCATCGTGAATCAGCAGGTCGGCCCCGCGAATAAAGTCGATAATGTCCCGACAACCCGTCTTCGTTTGTTCGATGTCTGTGGCGTAGACGAGGCTTTTGCCTCTATGGCTGACGCGATAAACAAGAACGCCGTTGGGATGGGCATCGCTGCGATGCGCCAGAACCTGGACTTCGTTCAATGACGCGCCGCGCGCACTCCGCATCACCATCGGTGTGTCTCCACGGTTCCGCAGCCGGATATCCTCGTTGCCCCCGAGTGAATAGAAATGCGTGCCTGCCTTAAAGCGGTCCGGACCGACAGGGAAAAACCGTGGCGCCATTGCCGCATGCAAGGTTTCCTTGATGGTGCGGCCCGCTGCCCGCGGCCCGAAGATGGCTACGCGCATGCCGGACCTAAATAGCGGGGCAAAAAAATAAAAGCCAAAAATGTGATCGTGGTGGGTGTGACTCAGAAAGAGGTTCAGAGCCCTCGTCCGGCGGGGGTTCTTAACCAGCGTCTTCCCCAGCGGAATGATTCCCGTTCCCGCGTCAAAGATCAAAAAATGCCCGCCGGCTTCCACTGTCACGCAAGAGGTGTGTCCGCCATAGGCAAGCGTCGAGCACTGGGGTGTCGGATAGCTTCCCCTGACACCCCAAAATTTTATGCGCAAGTCGGCCATGTTTGTGTTCCTGGCTGTCATAGCGCGCACCCTATTTGAGATCAAGAATATTGAACGCGGTTACGGGCCGCGCCAGCCCCTTCAAACTCAGCTCCGCCAGAGGCGCCACTTGGACAAGCCCTTCGATTTTGCTCAGTGACTTCTGATCGATCAGAATTTGACCCCCCTTGGCTTCGGCGCAAAGACGCGCGGCGAGGTTGGTGACATTGCCGACGGCCCCATAATCGATCCGGCCCTCGAAGCCGATGTTTCCCATCGTCGCGTAGCCGGCCGCCACTCCGATGCCGAGATCCAAATCATAACCGCGCTTGAGCCACAGGGTACGCAGATCTCGCACCTGGGAGCGCATGGCCAGCGCCATGCGCAACGCCTTCTCGGTGTGGTCCGGACAGGGAATGGGATCGTTGAAGAACACCATGATGCCGTCGCCGGCGAAGCGCTCCAGAGTTCCTTCATAGGCGAAAATGAGTTTGCCCATTTCCACATGGTAGCCGCGCAACACTTCCATGACCTCTTCGGGCTCGGCGCTCTCCGAAAAAGCGGTAAATCCGCGCAGGTCGAGAAACACGACGGTAATTTCGCGGCGGTGACTCTTGAAAAGATCTTCCTGTCCTCCAAGGAGGGACTCTGCCACCTGGGGCGACAGGTAGCGTTTAAGCCGGCTCATTCGTTGGAGCTCTCCGAGCTGTTGCTGAACTTTGTCGGCGAGGGTCCGGTTCCACCCTTCTAGTTCGTCATGCAACTGCTTGATGCGCATCATGGCGCGAACGCGCGCCAACAATTCGACCGAATCGAAAGGCTTGGTCACGTAATCGTCGGCGCCCGCATCAAGCCCGGCGGCTTTGTCCTCTTGTGCCGCTTTAGCCGTGACCAGAATGACGGGAATGCTTTTGTGTTGTGGATCAGCGCGCAAATGCCTGACCGCTTCCAGCCCGTTCATGCGCGGCATCATGTAGTCGAGCAGAATCACGTCGGGGTTAAAGCTTTTGGTTTTTTCCAACGCCTCCACGCCGTCGCTTGCCCGCTCGATTACATAGTCATGGTCGGCGAGCTCCTGTTCCAGGAGGTCGAGATTAAACGGCTCGTCATCGACGATCAAGACCTTGTTAGTCATGCGGTTATCCTACGAATTTTTTGATTTTCTCGATTAAGACCTGCTCATCTATGGGCTTAGCTAGATAGTCGTCGCAGCCGGCCTCGCGCGCCTGAATTTCGTCGCCGACCATAGCGTGGGAAGTCACGGCAATGATCGGGATCTGCTTGAGCGCGTTGTTAGCTTTGATGCGCCGTGTCGCTTCCCAGCCATCCATTACCGGCATGCCGAGATCCATCAAGATGAGATCGGGCTGATCGCGCTCGGCGGCCTTCACCCCTTGTTCGCCGTCCACCGCCTCAAGCACCGTATATTCGTCTTCGAGCAGTTGCACCAGCAGGTCGCGGTTCCAGTCGGTATCGTCGACGACAAGGATCTTCTTGCGAGCCATAATTTTCACCTTTTCGTAGAGCGTTGCTTTGTGATGGAGACGCTGAATTTTGGACTTTCGATTGTGGGTTTTGGATTGCAGGATCATCGGAGGCGGACGTTATCCGTGTAATTCGATGAATTTGGTTCTTCATCGTCTTGCTCGCAAAGTCTTTATCGATGCCACGGTCATGGCGACAATTTCGTTGGATTCTCTAATAATCTCCGTAACTTTATCCGCTGAAACGAGTTTCGCCTCGATGAGCAATTCTAACCAGTCTATCGTTTCGTCCGTTTCCTCTTCCACGACGGCGAGTTTTGCCAAAAAATCAGGCCTGGACTTGCCGCGACAAGCGGATCGGTAGTTAGCACCAACTGAAGTCGCTGACCGAACGAGTTGCCGTCCGATGACTTCCGCGGGACCTCGCTTCGCCAATGTTCAACAAGCTCAATCACGTCGAGTGCAAGATGCTTTGTTCGCCTCTTAAACTCCTGCTCATTCATCTAAGTCGCAACCCGTCAGACTTCGGCAAAATCCAAATTCCACAATCAAAAATCCGAAATGTGTTTATTGTTTCAGTTCCATCGGGATGGTCATCGTAAACTTCGATCCTTTGCCTTCCTCGCTCTCCACGGCGATCTCGCCGCCGAGCAAATGGATGAATTTTCTAACGATGGCCAGGCCCAATCCCGTACCGCCATAGCGGCGGGTGCTCGACATGTCGGCCTGGCGGAATTCCTCGAAAATCAAATCCAGCGCTTCTTTCTTCATGCCGATGCCGGTGTCTGAAATCGTCATTTTCAAATTGCCGTTGTCGCGCCAGGCGGCCACCTTGATTTCGCCTTTCTCGGTGAATTTGACGGCGTTGCTCAACAGATTGAGAACCGACTGCTTGAGCTTCTCGCGGTCGGTCTTGAGCGGCGGGATGTCGGGCGCGATGTCCGTGATCAACTTGACTTGGCCGGTTTTGAGCAGCGGTTCGACGGTCGCGGTGGCGACGCGTACAATGTCATCGAGCTTGAAGACTTCGGCGTAGGCTTCCATTCGGCCTGCTTCGATCTTCGCCAGATCGAGCAGCCCGTTGATCAGATTGAGAAGGTGCTCGGAGCTGATCAACACCTTTTGCAGATTGTCTTTCTGCAGTTTCTCGATTTGGCCCTCGGTCTTGCGCATCACCAGTCGGGTGAAGCCGATGATAGAGTTCAACGGCGTGCGCAGCTCATGGCTGACGTTGGCAAGAAACTGCGACTTGTGTTTGTTCGCCGCTTCGAGCAGATCGTTCTTTTCCTCCAACTCCTTGAACAGGCGCACGTTCTCTATAGCAATGACGGCCTGATCGGCGAAGGTCTTAACCAGGGCGATTTGTTCGGCCGAAAAGGGCCTGACTTCTCGCCGCCAGGAAGTGATCACTCCCACCAGTTGCCCCTCCCGAAGCATCGGAACCGAGAGCACGGTACGTACGTTTTCTTTCTCGTAAAGCTCTCGCGGTTTGGGGGCGAAGCGCGCGTCGGCAAGCAAGTCGGTGACATGGACCGTCGTGCGCTCAAGAGCGGCCAAGCGGGTGGTAGTCTCGCGGCTCGGCCGGGGCCTGGAGCTTTGCAGATGTTCCGCGAACTCTTGCGTCGTTCCATGGCTTGCGGCGGTGCTCAGCGTCTCGCCGTCGTACAGAAACAGCGCCGCGATATTGCATTCGCACAGGCGCGTCACGCTGGCAAGGATCGTTTGATAAACGGGGTTGAGGTCGGTGGGCGATTGCGCGATGACGCTCAGCACCTGGCTTGTGGCGGTTTGCTGATCGAGAGCCTCGGTGAGGGCTCGGTTTCTGACCTGCAATTCCTGGAACAGGCGAACGTTTTCAATCGCGATCACTGCCTGGTCGGCGAAAGTCTTCAGAAGCGAGATTTGCTTTTCTGAAAAGGGACGGACTTCAGTTCGCCGAACCACTATGGCTCCAATCGCCGTGCCCTCACGGAGCAACGGCGCCGCAAGCAGGGTTCGAGTGCCACTCATGCGCTGAGGCGCCATGGCTCCTGGGTACTCGCCCTCAATCTCGGCAGCAACGTCAAGGATATGGATTGATTGCCTGTCGATCACTGATCGTCCGACAGGCAAGGTACGGCTCATAGGCAGCTCAACATCCGGGGCGGCAATGTCTCCGTGATGCGACACGACCTTGAGACTTTCGCCATCGATTCGACAGATCAGGGCATCACTCGCTGCGCAAAGCCGCGCCGCACGGGTCGCAACCGCATCCAGGACCGGTTGCACATCGGTCGGCGAACTGGCAATGACGCCGAGGATTTCGCTCGTTGCGGTCTGCTGCTCCAGCGATTCGGTCAATTCCCGCGTTCGGTCTTCGACTTACTGCTCCAGGTTGGCGTAATATTCCTTTAGCCGGCGGGCCATATTGTTAAACTCTTCGGCCAAAGCCTGAAGCTCATCGCCTGTCTCAATCACCACACGATGATCGAGGTCGCCGCTGCCGATGCGCGCCGCTCCCTCCCGCAGGATCCCGACGGGGCGTAAAACCCGCCGGCCGATCAGGACGCTCGCCAGGATTGCCATGGCGAGGCCCAGGAGCAGGAGAAGAGAGGTTCTTAGAGTTGAAGCGTAGAGAGGCGCATAGGCCTCGCTCACAGGGCGCTCGATGAGGACGGCCCAACCCAGGTCTGGGATCGGCGCATGGGCGGCAAAGACCTTCTGACCGCTGAGATTAGGTTGGGGGTCTAAAAGCCCGGACCTCTTGGCGAGCGCGGCTTTTACCTGTTCGAGCTCGTTGAGGTTCCGCCTTTCCAGCACGAAGCTAATGTCCGGGTGCGCGATCAAATCCCCAGTGCCGGAAACGACGTAAGCATATCCGGCCTTGCCGACTTTGATGGCCGAAACCACGTCCCAAATATATTTTAGATTGACTTCACCGATTAGTACGCCGGTTACCTCCCCCGCGAAGCGCTCCATGGGGACAGCGATGGTCATGTACGGTTCGGATTTCCTCACAAAGTAGACCTCGCCGAAATAGGGTTTTCCTTCGCGGGCTCTGATAAAGGCCACATCCGCTGAGCGATCCTTCAGATCGTCCGGCAGCGTCGTGCGCACGCGAGAGACTTTGATTAGTTCTCGGCCGTCGGGTTGCACGGCAACCGCTTCTGTGATGGCTGGAGAAATCTTGAGGAGCTTGAAGAGATCGAATCGATAAGCATCCGTCAGACCCGTGCCTACAATTCCCTGGGTCTGCGTGGCTGCCCGCATGGTCTGCGCTATGTCTTGGACAAATTGATTGATTTTGAACGCGGCGCCTTGAGCCATTTCGCGCTGCAATTCTTCTACGGCCGCGGTGCTCTCGCGGTAGCGGAAGTATAGCTCCACCGCGCCGCTCGTGATGAGCCCCACGCTGACGAGCATGAGGGAGATGATAAAAGTCCGTCTCAGGAGCTTGCCGCCGCCCGGTCTCGCAGAAAAAAGAGGACTCTTACCGTTATGGGTCATGGCGTTTCCCTTTTGGCAACCGGCTCCGCCAACAGTGCCTCGATTAGGTTGTGAGCGTCGATCCGATCCCAATTCCGCGGGCCCACCGCTAGCGCGACGGCTCGGCCGTCCCGGCCAATGAGAAAGGTGCTCGGAAGTCCGATGACGCCGTAGGACTCCGTAATCTTGCCCCCTGAGTCAGTGAGCAGAGGGAAGGTTAAGCCCAGTTCGTCGGTGTATTTGCGGATCGCCACCTGTCCTTCTCGGACGTTTACGCCGATTACAGTAAGCCCTCGGGGTGCGAATTTTTGGTGTAACCTCTCAAATGCAGGCATTTCAGACCTGCACTCGTAACACCAGGTAGCCCAGAAGTTCAAAAGAACAACCTTTCCCTTTA
>JBFJTQ010000058.1:0-8405 GCA_041625275.1 Binatia bacterium
CGGCCGAGGCGATCCACGGCACCACCACCAACTGGTGTCTTACTCGGGCAAAGGAGAACGGAGCATCGATCATCTGTATCGATCCTCGTTACAGTCGCACGGCGGCCACATGGGCGGACCAATGGATTCCGATTTACCCGGGCACCGACGCCGCCATGATGGTAGCTATGGCCTATGTGATGATCGTCGAGCGGCTTCATGACGAAGCTTTTATTGACAGGCATACGATCGGCTTCGACGCCTTTCGCTCCTACGTATTAGGCGACGAAGATGGAGTGCCCAAGACACCGGCTTGGGCGGAACAAATCACTGGCGTCTCGCGAGAGACGATTATCGAAGTCGCGCGCCGTTACGCGAGCACAAAACCGGCAGCACTCATGGCAGGGTGGGCCATGCAAAGGACTGCCTATGGCGAGCAGGCATTTCGCGCCAGCATTACGCTATCTGCGATCACTGGGAATCTGGGTATTCCTGGTGGCAGTGCCGGGGGACACTACGAGCTTGAGCCCGGCTATCCTGAGCCATTTGGCAAATTCCCTGTCGGCTCCAATCCCGTCGGGAAGACTATCCCGATCAACAAGTGGGCCGACGCTATCCTTTTAGGCAAGGCAGGAGGTTATCCCAGCGACATCAAGATGTGCTACATCACCGCGAGAAATTTCCTAAATCAGATTCCCACGGTCCGCAAAGGTATCGCTGCTCTCAAAAAGCTGGACTTCATTGTAGTTCACGAGCAGTTTATGACACCAACAGCGCTCTACGCTGACATTCTGCTGCCAGTCACGACATTTTTTGAGCGCGAAGACATCTGCCTCACCCCAAGCTACGCCATTTACATGAACCAGGCGATCGATCCCCTTTACGAGTGCAGGTCGGACCTGGAGATCTTGACCGACCTGGCTCTCAGACTTGGTATCGAGGGTTATAACGATAAGACCGATGAGGAGTGGCTGCGCGGCTTTGTTCCTGCATCCGCCGTCCCCGATTTTGAAGCCTTCAAGGCCAAGGGGATTCACCACTTCCGTGCGGAGCGTCCACGAGTGGCCTTTGAAGCCCAGGTTCGTGATCCAGGCCGGCATCGTTTTTCCACGCCCTCAGGCAAGATCGAAATCTACTCCCGGCAGTTGGCCGATCTCAACCAGCCTGAGACCATTCCGCCCATTCCCAAGTACATAGAGCCGTGGGAAGGAAGACACGACCCCCTAACTCGAGAGTTTCCACTTCAACTGGTGACCCCTCACCCTAACCAGTTCGTCCATTCCAGCTTCACCAACATCCCTTGGCTCCAAGAATTGGAACCACAACAACTATGGATCAACCCGGTGGATGCCGAGGCGCGTGGCATAAAAAGAGGAGCGGAGGTTCGGGTGTTTAACGGGCGCGGCGCACTGATCGTGCCCGCGCTCATAACCGAACGTATCATGCCGGGAGTGGTGAGTCTGTACCAGGGATCGTGGCTAAGTCTGGATGCTTCTGGGACTGATCGGGGCGGGAGTGTCAACATCTTAACCCGCGATGAAGACACTCCGTTAGGGGACGGGGCCACAACCCACAGTTGCCTTGTGCAGGTAGAGAAGTCGTGAGGTCACGAAATGCAGTTGGGTTTTTACTTTGACCAGACGCGCTGCACCGGATGCGGGGCGTGTGTAGTCGCTTGCAAAGACTGGAAGGATATCCCGGCGGGATCCGTGGCGCTCTGTCGCATCGCATCGCTTGAGGGCGGTCGCTTTCCCAAACCAAGCGTCAGCTTTTATCCCTTGTTCTGCTTCCACTGTGCCGAGCCGCCTTGCGTGGACAGCTGCCCCGTCGGAGCCATTAGTAAGCGGCCTGAAGATGGCGTCGTTGTCGTGGCGGAGGACCTATGCCTTCCAGGCTGTCGCCTGTGCCATGATGCTTGTCCCTATGGGGTGCCTCAATTCGCTGAAGACGCTCCCGCGCGCCTGTGTGATTTGTGTCTGGACCGCCGGGCAAATGGGGAGAAGCCGATCTGCGTCGTTGCTTGTCCCCAGTACGCCCTGGATGCTGGGCCGCTCGAGGAGTTGCGAAGGCGCCTTGGTGGCGATGCGCAGGTTGAAGGCTTCCCCGACCCCGGCAAAACCAAGGCATCCATCGTGTTTCGCCGCAAGAAAGCGCAGGCGGGGTCTTAACGCTCCAAGGGAGAACCCGCGAGAGCAAGCACGGGAATCGGACACGGAACTTTCGATCCAAAGGAGTGTTTATGCGTAACCGATTCTTTGAGCTCGACGGTCAGCCATTCGCCATCGTCTCGGCGAACGGATCCGGAGCCAACAACCCCCAGGAGCAAGCCGAGCTGACGATGGCTCGGCTTCGCCAGGATTTGGAAACGGCGGGGAGTCGCTTTGAGAACATTCTAAGAATTGTTGTCTACATGAAGAGCCGGGAGATCTGGGACACCGTGGGGAAGGTGCGGCAGCAGGTGTTCGTCCCGGGGGCAACCCGCCCGGCCAGTGCCAGCATCTTCGTGGGAGAGTTTCGGCACGAGGATGCACTGGTGGAGATCGAGGCCACCGCCATGGTGCGATCTGAATTCATTTCCAAGCGAGGGGTCGAGTACGAACCGGCCCGTGCGTATCTGAGAGCCCTGGTCTGCGGACACTTTGTTTTTCTCTCTGGCACAGGGGGGCAAGGGGCCACAGAGGAGGCGCAGTCGCAGTCGAGCTTTGAGTCTCTCGGAGCCTGTCTGGAGAGCCAAGGAGGCTCCCTTCGCGATATTCGCCGAGTGACCATCTTTCTTAAGCGGCGGGAAGCGATGGGCGACGCGAGCCGCGTCTTTCAGCGGCTCTTCAAGGAGACGCGCCCTTATGTAGAGTTCGTCTCGGCGACGGGTTTTGCTCGGGACGAGATGTTGGTGGAGATCCAGGGCACGGCGGTGCTGCGACGTGAAGTTTGATCCCACAGCGGCGGAGGCTGGCGAATTTCTTTTTCAAGAAGCTGTCGCGCCCCACGAAATTCGAAACACTGGATAAGTGCGAGTACAATCTAGGAGGATAATTTATGGCCAGAATCAAAGGTGTGACGAAAGAGGAGGCAAATGAGGAGGTCCGCGCTGTTTTTCAAGAGCAGGAGAAACGCTACGGCTTCGTGTCGAATACCGCTAAAATATATGGATTAAGACCCACGATCCAAAAAGGAGTTCAGGCGCTAGCGGCAGGCATTCAGGCTTCGGGACTGATTGAGGCCGAGTTGCGCCATCTCGTCTGTGTCAAGACCGCCAATATCAACGGCTGCCCATTTTGAATTGATATTAATGCATCCAGTGCGATGCAATATGGGGCTGCAGCGGAGAAGGTCGAAGCAGTGCTGGGAAATTACAAGAAAAATTCTCTGCTTTCACTGCGGGAGCGCCTGGCTCTGGAGCTGGCCGAGCGGATGACCTACACGGGGAAACGGGTTACGGGGAGATTTTTCAATCGTCTCAAGCGGCACTTCAGCGACGAGGAGTTAGTAGAGTTAGCTGCGGTCATCGCTCTCGAAAACTTTCGCAGCAAATTCAACCCAGTTTTTGGAGTGGAGCCTAACGGATTCTGTCCCCTGCCGGCCGTGCAGGGAGCCGCTGCCGCCGCCATACAGCGTTTCCACTGACGAATTGGACGAGTCCAAATTTGTGGAGGCCTCAACTGAGCCGTTACCAATGCCCGAAACGTAACTTTAACAATAATAAGATTTGATTTCGAGGTTTATTGACGCGGTCGTTTTCACGTTGTAGGCGCTGCTTGGCGGGAGGTTTTCAAGGCATCCGGATTGAGGACATTCTTCGGGCTCCCGCTGAGATAAGCCAGGATATTGTCCACGGCCATGCGTGCTGAGCGCTGGTAAGACTCTGTGGTTTGCCATGCCAGGTGCGGCGTAAGTACTGTATTGGGCGCATCGAGAATCGGGTCATTACCATCAACCGGATAGGTATCGCAAAGGTCGAGAGCGGCACCGGCAAGTCGGCCGTGTTGGAGCGCCTCCGCCAATGCCTGTCGGTTCACGATCCCTGCCCACGAAATATCGATGAGCAGTGCCGACGGTTTCATCAAGGCTAGCCGGGTAGCGTCGACAAAATTGCGCGAGAGCTCAGAGCGGCGCAGGTGTACCGAGAGAATATCGGCGGCACGAAAGCACTCCTCTTCACTGACCATCTTCGCGCCGGAGGCGGCGGCCCGTTCGGGAGTCAGTGTCGGTCCCCATGCAATCACTTTGAGCCCAAAGGCCGGGCCGCGCGCAGCCACGGCCCCTCCGGTCCTTCCGAGCCCGAGAATCCCTAGAATCTTTCCCTCCAACTCCATGCCTGGAATTGGCTTCCAGCGCCCCTGCCGCACGGCATGATCCGAAGGGACGATGCGCCGCGCAAGGGCCAGTATCAGTCCAAAAACGTGCTCCCCTATGGATGCGTTTGATGCGCCAGGTGTCGTAGCAACAACGATTCCCAACTCGGTCGCCGCTTTCAAATCGATGCGATGAGGACCGCTGGAGGCGATGAACCGAAGCTCTCGAAGGGCTGCCAATGTTTCGCGATCAAACAGCGTCCGATCGCGGATGGCCAATGCGACGCTTGCTTCCTGCAAGCGGTGAACCAGCTCTTCCCGCGTCTCTGCCACTTGGTCATAAACCACAACCGTACCCACAGCACCAGCGCGAGCTAGCTCTCCAGAATTTCGGAATGCACCATCTACGTCATCACACACAACAATATTTGTCATCACTACATCCTCCGATAGTCTTGTATTGCGCGGCTCCCGGCGCGAGGAACGTTCGATTCACGCACGCCGATTCTGGCTCTACTCCATCGACGAATCCTTGGAACCTAGGTTTACTTAGCTATCGGATCGCCGGTACTTTTCAGTATAGGCATAAAAGCCAGGAATCCCGTCTTTGTTCCCTGCACTCACCGAGTCGACGGAACCTATTTTTCTAATGCCTCCACCCCTCAAGTGCCTTCGGTTCTCTTAGGATTTCTGAAGCTTTTTTTTGAAAACCTGCGCTACCCTAACTTTGAATTTGACGCAGTGATCCGCAAAGACCTTCTCCAAACAAGGAGGTTGTCAAAAAATCAATCCCTGACGCCAGGGCGCATATATCGATCTCCATCCGTCCTCGGCATCAACCCCAATGCGCCGTTGTTTCACTTCAAGGCGGACCAGTTCCTTGCAGTCAATACGAGCCCGGAGGCGCACACGAGGGCGGCGATCACGTACATCCAGGAGTAGCCCGCCAGGTCCACTGCGAGACCGTTGAGCAAGGCTCCGGCTCCGTTACTAAGCGGAAACGCCACAGAAAAACTTGCCATTGCCCGGCCGCGCCGCTCCGCCGGCGCCCTTTCCATGGCAAGGGCGAGAATGCGCGTGGTGCCGATAGCTGAGCCCATGAAATAGAGCGCTCCGGAGACCATCATCCCCAACAGGCTTGTCACCAAGGAAAGCGTCACGAGCGCCGCGCTCTCCAGCGTGAAAGCAACGATGAGGGAGCGGCCGCAGCCGATCTTGTCCGACACGCGCCCAAGCAGGGGCCGCGCCAGCACGCTGGTCGTTCCGGTGACGACGAAGAACCAGCCAAAATGGCCGATGTCGATCTCGCGGGCATACAGTACGGCAAAGCTCGTAAGACACGGAAGGGAAAGATGACTAGTGAAAAGCAGGGTTGCAGCCAACAAGACATTTCTGTCAAACACGCTGACGATGTCGCGCCACCAGGATTCGGCCTCCACGTTGTGGGTGACGCGCGGCGCGTGCAATGCCTGACGCGACAACGCTACCCCCGCGCCGGCGCCCGAGAGTACTAACATCATCGCAACGATGAATGCGGCGTTTATCCCGCCGAATGGGGCGTCGATGATCCATAACGCCACTGCGGGGAAAATGATGGTCGCGATGGATTGCGCTCCGCCGTAGTAACCCGATGCTTCGCCGCGGCGGCTGGCGGGTGCGCTGGTCGCCAGCAGGGTATAGCCTCCCGTCGTCATTCCGGACCAGCCGATGCCGCGCAGGCCGTTGGCGGCCATTATCACACCGACGTTGGGGATGAAGCAAAGACCGACGCTGAAGGCTTGGGCGAGCAATCCCAAGATGAGCACGCCGGTTTCGCTCCAGCGGTCCGCCCAGTAGCCGATGATCGGCCGAGACAGCACGCTGGTGACGCCGAATGCGGCGAGAACCAATCCAACAACGAAGGGTGTGCCGCCGAGGCGAATGATATAGAGGGGCAAAGTGGGTTGGAGGACGAAATGCTGCGCGTAGCCGAGAAACTGGACCAGACAAAGGAGCGCGAAAGCGCGCGTCAAGATGGATTCCGATTGAGTGGGCGCCATCCGATCGGTCGGCAATGAAGTCAACGCTCCCTTTGGCTTTTTCGTAACAAGCGGTGGATCGGCTGCGCTCGGCAAATCATTCCTGTAACCGGGTAGACAATCTGCAACGTTAGAGTCACCACTCCACCCGCCTATTGACTAGGGGCGGACGGCACGACCTCCCGAAGCGTCTACGGTGAAGAAGCTTTAGGACGCCGCTTTATGGCTGCGCTTCGACTTTCGCCGGCCGACCATTCTGGCGCGGCGGAGCGGAGTCGAGCTCGCGCAGAAAGTCCTCCACTGCGCCCCAGAACTCGGCGCGCCGCTCAATTCCATAGTGGCGCGCGCCCGCCAGTGTGACGCTGCGCCGCGGTCCGCCCCACGCGCGCGCCAGGGCCATTCCGTGCCTGAGTGGAGTGATATGATCGCGCTCGGCAAGGACAAAGAGCGCGGGCGCCGTGATCGTCGGCGCAATCGCAGCGGCATCATAGCGCCCGTTGAGCAGCAATCGGAGCGGCAGCCATGGATATCGCTGTTCTCCGAGCGCGGCGAAACTGTCGAAGGGCGTGGCGAGAATCACGCCGTAAACTTGGCGCGTGCTCGCCAGGGCGACCGCGAAGTACGCGCCCACGCTCCGGCCGAGCAGCACGATTCTCGAGCGGTCCACGTCGGGCCGCGCCGCGGCGTAGTCGTAGATGAGCTCCGCGTCTTCCAGCACGACGCGCTCCGAGGCCTCGCCCTCCGAGAGGCCGTAGCCGCGATAGTTGATGTACAGCCAACCCCAGCTCTGAGGCTTCTCGCCGCGCTCGATCATCCAGGACGTTTCCCGGCGCACGCCGCCGAAAACGATGACCAGCGGAAAGCGACCATCCTCCCGCGTGGCCGCCGGACGCTTCAGCCACCCATGCAGTGCCACACCGTCGGGAGTCTTGAGGCGCACTTCCTCGATACCGTTCCGGCGCGAAGCGACCGACGCGAGGTACGCCGGATCCGAGTTCCACGGTCGGAACAGGTAACGCTGCTCGATCGGTTCGAAAATCAGGTTGCAACCGATGGCGGGAAGCGCGACGACACCGGCCAGAATGGCAACGAAAGATCTCATGGTGGCTGATCTACCGTCTGTCGAATAAAGGTAGCCCCTGCTCCGACATGCTCAGGGTGACCGGCTTCGAATCAATCACATCAATAGCTGCCGTTCGCCCTTCGAGAACCTCTGGGCGAACGGAAAGCCGCTTGAACTCATTGAGGGGGTTCCCGTACATGATTAGCCCCGTCGCAGCATGCTCTGAGTTTCTCGGCGCATCGTCGTTGGCGCAATCACGAGCGGCCCGACGGTTTTTGCCGAGGTGCTGAGTTCCCCGGATCTCACACCGGGCCTCAGAAAACAAAGCGTCTACGCCGAACAAATGATGTTGATCACGGCCTGGCGTTTCTCCACGTTCACCGCCTTGAGACCCCGTTCGAGCGCCGGCATGACGTCAGCGGGATCGGTAACCTTCTCGCCGTAGCCGTCGGCGACCTCGACGGCTTTTTGGTAATTACTGATGCTATCCAGGAACGTGATCGGCTGGTGTTGGCTCTTGGCTGCATAGCCGTCGCGATGCATGCCGACCGTGGCTCGGCGCACCGCCTGCCAGCGCTGGTTGTTGAAGATCACTGTCAACACGGGCAGCTCTTGCTCGGCGCCGACGTAATGCGCCGAGATCGGGTTGCCGAACATGTATGAGCCGTCGCCGTGAGTGCCGATCACCAGGCGATCGCGCGCCGCCAGCTTGGCGCCCAGAGCACAGCCCAAACCGTGGCCGAGCCCCGAGGCAGCCCCCGCGTTGAACATGCTCGCCGGCTTGGAGAAGTTTATAAATTCCGGCATCAGCGGAGACTCTTTGACGACAATTGTGTCCTCGTCCTTGATCTCGTTGATGCAGTGCGTGATCCACGCCGGATGGAGCGGCGTCTGACCCTTGACCGACTCAAGCCGCTTGGCCCAGGTTTCGCGCAACGCCTTCCACCTCTCGGCCAACGATGATCTGCGCTTGTCCATGCGCAGCTTTGCCATGGCTTCGCGCTCAGCCATGGCATCGTTCAGAACGCGCAACCCTTCGGCGGTAGCGCACGC
>JBFJTQ010000059.1:0-8327 GCA_041625275.1 Binatia bacterium
GCGGCCCAGGACGTGCAGTCGATGATATCGCGCACTTTGCGTGACTTGCCGCCGAACATGAATAACCCGCCATCGTATCGCAAGGTGAATCCCGCCAACAATTCTATCTTCCTCATGGCCTTGATGTCGGAAACTCTGCCGCTCTCGACCGTGGATGAATACGCCAACACGATCCTGGCCCAGCGCATCAGCATGATCAACGGAGTCGCCCAGGTCAACGTTTTCGGCTCGCAGAAGTACGCGGTCCGTATTCAGCTCGATCCAAGTCAGCTCGCGGCGCGGCAAATCGGCATTGACGATGTCGTCAATGCCGTCCAACGAGGCAATGTCGACCTGCCCGTTGGGACCCTCGAGGCGCCCAACCGCGCCTATACTCTCGTGAACGACGGTCAACTGAAAAATGCGGAAGCCTTTAGGCCTTTGGTGGTCACTTACCGTAATGGCGCCCCCGTTCGAATTCAGGATCTTGGAAAAGTCATCGATAGCGTCGAAAACACGCGGGTCGCTAGCTGGTTCAACGGCAAACGCGCCATCATTGTGGGCGTGCAACGGCAGTCTGGAGCCAACGTCGTCCAGGTTGTCGACGCGATCAAAGAAATCCTGCCGGAGCTTCGCGCTCAAATCCCGCAATCCATCAAGCTGGATATTTTCTTTGACCGCACCCAGGGCATTCGGGAATCGGTGCACGACGTCCAGTTGACCCTCTTGGGTACGATTGTCTTGGTCGTGCTCGTTATTTTTCTGTTTTTGCGCAATGTTTCGGCCACGATCATTCCGAGCCTGGCGCTGCCGATGTCCATCGTGGGCACGTTCGCCGTGATGTATCTGCTCGATTACAGCCTGGACAACCTCTCGCTCATGGCGCTCACGCTGGCGGTGGGTTTTGTCGTCGACGATGCCATCGTCGTGTTGGAAAATATCGTGCGCCATATGGAAGAAGGGGAAAAACCGTACGAGGCCGCTGTCAAGGGCGCCAAGGAAATCGGCTTCACGATCGTGTCAATGACTCTTTCGCTCGTGGCTGCCTTTATCCCGGTGCTTTTCATGGGCGGTATGATCGGTCGTTTGTTGCGTGAATTCTCCGTCACCATTTGCGTGGCGATTCTGATCTCGGGGTTTATCTCCCTCAGTCTCACTCCCATGCTCTGCAGCCGCTATCTGCGGCCACCCGCCGCGCAGAGACATGGATGGTTGTACCACTTCCTGGGGCGATGTCTTGAGGCGATGAATCGCGGATACGAAGTCACCCTGCGCTGGGTCATCCGGCACCATGTCACCACGTTTGTCGCTTCACTCGTTGTGTTGGGCGCAACGGTCCACATGTTCGGTTTGGTTCCAAAGGGGTTTATCCCGAGCGAAGACACCGGCCAGGTGTTTATCAACACTGAGGGCGCCGAAGGGGTCTCGTTCGACCAGATGGTACAGTACCAGCAGCAGTTGGCCACGATCGTCGCAAAGGATCCCAATGTGGAGTCTTTTTTCTCCAGTGTGGGGATCGGAGGTGCGAGCGTAACGGGCAACTCGGGTCGTATTTTTGTCAAACTCAAGGACCGCTCCGAACGGCCGGTGATATGCTCTGGATCGTGGATCCAATCTTGCGCCCCGCTCAGCGCGGATGAAATCATCCGGCAATGGCGGCCTCGCTTGTCGCGCACTCCGGGCATCCGCGTATCGCTGCAGAACCCGCCGGTCATCCGCATCGGCGGACGGCTCAGCCGGAGCCTGTACCAATTCACGCTCCAGAGCTCTGACGCTCAGGAACTGTTTCGCCATGCGTATCTCTTTGAGGAGAAATTAAAGGCGCGCTCGGAGTTCCGGGATGTCGGGAGCGACCTTCAGATCCGCAATCCTCAATTACAGGTCGTCGTCGATCGAGACAAAATGGCAACCATGGGAGTGACGGCGCAAGGCATTTCGCAACGGCAAGTCCAAGAAGCCTTTTGGAACGCTTACGCGACCAGGAAAGTGTCCACGATCAACACGCCTAATAATCAATATGACGTCATCCTCGAATTGGATCCGAAATTCCAAAAGGACCCCTCGGCTCTGTCCATGCTTTACATTCGCTCCACCACAGGACAGAATTCGTCCGCCCAGCCGATGATACCGCTGGGCTCGGTGGCGACTGTCAAGTACAGCGCGGGTCCTCTCTCCGTCAATCACTCCGGACAGCTTCCTTCGGTCACCCTGTCATTCAATCTTCGTGAGGGAGTTGCCCTGGGCGATGCCGTGGACACGATCAATCAGCTCACCAGGGAAACGCTGCCGGCGACCATCAGCACGAGCTTCCAGGGAACGGCGCAAGAATTTCAAAAGTCCCTTAGCAGCCTATGGCTGCTCCTCGCCTTGGCCGTGTTCGTCGTTTACCTGGTCCTGGGCATCCTGTACGAGAGTTTTGTCCATCCGCTCACGATTCTGTCGGGCCTTCCCTCGGCCGGCTTAGGGGCCCTGATCGCGCTGTACTACTTTGGCATGGACTTGAGCATCTACGCATTCGTCGGCTTGATCATGCTCATCGGCATCGTGAAGAAGAACGCGATCATGATGATCGACTTCGCCCTCGATAGGCAGCGCACGGAGAACAAGACTCCGGCGCAGGCCATTTACGAAGGCGCCTTGGTGCGCTTCCGGCCCATCATGATGACCACCATGGCGGCCATCATGGGGGCTGTGCCCATTGCGATTGGTTGGGGCGCCGGGGCGGAGGCGCGGCAACCCCTGGGGATTGCTGTGGTCGGCGGGTTGGTGGTTTCCCAGATTCTTACGCTGTACATCACTCCGGTCATTTATCTCTATCTGGAGAAGATCCAAACATTCATGGTTGAGATGCCTGAGCGGGTGCGAGGGCTGAGAACGGGTCGGCGCGTTTCGGCCGCCGGGCCGGTCCTGACTCCGGAACTGGGAGTCGAGAATCCACAGCCGCGCAAGATTCCCTAGTGCAGCTATGCGCAATGCTTCCTGGCGTCTGGATGCTTCACAGAGGCCTATCCAGCGCGAGGATTTGGCGATCAGAGTATCTGGTTTGCCACGTTGAGAATCGATCGTCCTCGGGACTATCGATCCGCTTCAACTTGCCGCGTCAGTCATTCACCCTTCCCTGCCGTCACGATCTCGACTGGTTTCGGTTTCTGATCGCGGCCGCACGCCGATTGCCAAGTTGCCTTTAAGAAGGACTCGGCGGTAAGCTAAATGATTAGTTTTACCGACCTTAGCGGGAGAGACCCTTGATGAAGCGCACGCTGCTCGCCTTGATCTTATTAGCCGTCTTCTCCGGTGTACTTTACGGTTTGGGGTTGCCGCCGTTCCGAAAACAGGCCACCGAAAAAGACCAACCGGTAAGGGAAAACAGCCGGCCGCTTGCGGTCGGCGTGGGCGAAGTGCAGCTAGGCGACGTCGAAGAAAACATCAGCGCCGTGGGTTCGCTGCTGGCGAACCGATATGTGAGCATGGCGCACAAAATCAGCGGCAGGGTAGGGAGCGTGCTCGTCAACGTGGGGGATCGGGTGAAAAAGGGACAGACCATTGCCCAGCTAGACCCGCGCGAACTCGATGAAGAAGTCAGGGAAGCGGGAGCGTCGCTCAAAGTTGCCGAGGCGACGGTAAAAGGTAAACAAGCGGAACTCCAGGATATTGGAAAGAAGCTTGAAAGAGCCAAGCTCCTGTTTGAAAAGAACTTCATTTCCCGCCAGGAATTGGACACATTGGAATCGGAGAGAGCCGCCGCTGCGGCGGAGGTGGAGCTGGCCCGGGCGCAGATCGCACAAATGAAAGCGCGTCTGGCCAGCGCGAAACTGCAACTGGAAGAAACCCGAGTGGAGGCGCCTTTTTCCGGCTACGTAGAAAAGCGTCTGGTCGATCCCGGTGCCCTGGTCAATAGCGGTACGCCCATCGCCAGTATCGTCGACATCGCCCGCGTTAAAGTTATCGTCCCGGTAGTGGAAAAGGACTATCCCAAAATTTCCTCCGGCCAGGCGGCGGTGGTGGGAGTGGACGCGTACCCGGAGCGCCGCTTTCAGGGTAAGGTCGTGCGTTTGACCCCCGTATTGAGCCAGGAGACACGTACGGGCGAGGTGGAGATCGAAGTCGTCAATTCCAGCGGCGCTCTGAAACCGGGAATGTTTGCCAGGGTCGAGATCGCCATCGGCGAGCGGCGCAAGGTTTTGCTGGTGCCGGAGGGCGCCCTGGTCAAAACGGCTGAGGGCCACGGCGTCTTTCGCGTGAGCGCGGCGCAATCGAAAAACCCCAAAGCGGAGCTGGTGGCGGTGAAAATCCGCTCCACTCGCGCCGGGCAAGCGGAAGTCCAGGGGAGCCTGAAACCCGGTGATCGGGTCGTGACGCTGGGGAGCAGTCTGTTGAAGGATGGGCAGCGCGTCAGGATCAGCGGCGAAAAGGCTCGCGGCGGAAGAAAGCAAGGAGCATAGGCATGAGTTTGAGCCAAAGCGCCGTGCGCCGGCCGGTCACGACCTATATGGTGGTTCTCATCGTGCTGATCCTCGGCGCGGTTTCGTTTGTCAAAATTCCGGTGGAATTAATGCCGGAAATCACGTTCCCCACTGTGACCGTCAGGACGAACTACGAAAACGTCAGCCCGCAGGAAATCGAAACGCTGATTTCGGAGCCCATCGAAAAAGCGGTCAGTTCCGTGGAGGGGGTGGAAGAAGTCAATTCGGTGTCCGTGGAGGGGCGCAGCCAGGTGCGGGTCAGTTTCGCCTGGGGCACGGATCTCGACTCGGCAGTCAGCGATCTCAGGGAGAAACTCGATCGCATTCGCGACGATCTGCCGCGGGATGCGAAGCCGCCAGTGATTTCGAAGTACGATGTCAACGCGGCGCCGATCATGTACATCGGCATCGCCGGCGATCTCGATGATATTTCTCTGCGTACGGTGGTCGAGAACCAAATCCGCTACCGGCTGGAACGCGTTGCGGGGGTCGCCGCCGCGGATATTCGCGGCGGCCTGGAACGCGAGATCCACGTTAATCTGGCTTTGACCAAACTCAGGGCCGTTAATGTCTCCCCGGCGGAAGTGGTGCGCGCGTTGGGCGCGGAGAATGTGGACTTGCCGGCGGGCCACGTGGACCGGGCTCATATGGAACTGACCGTCCGCACCCTGGGGCAGTTCACCACCCTGGATCAAATTCGCAACACGGTGGTGGCGCTTCGGGGCGGCACGCCGATTTATCTGCGCGATGTCGGGAGCGTCGAAGACTCGTTCCGCGAGATCGATCATGTCGTGCGTATCAACGGCCGCAAAGCGGTCATCGTTTCGCTCCTCAAACAGCCGAACGCGAACACGGTGAACGTCGTCGATCGCGTGAATCGGCAGATCGAGAAAATTAACCGCGATTTTTCCCTTATCGACGTCAAGACGCTGCGGGAAAACGCCACATACGTCCGGCGCGCCATCGACAATGTCTCCAACTCGGCGTTGTTGGGAGGCGCGATCGCGATCTTTATCCTTCTGCTCTTTTTGCGCAGCGTGCCCAGCACGCTGATCGTATCGACGGCCGTTCCCGTCTCCATCGTTGCCACTTTCGCTCTCATGTACTTTCAGGGCTTCACGGTCAACATCATGTCTTTCGGCGGTCTGGCGCTGGGGATCGGCATGCTGGTGGACAACGCCATCGTCGTGTTGGAAAACATTTTTCGCCACCGGGAGGAGGGACAGGAGCGCGGGGCGGCGGTTTACCATGGAACTCGGGAAGTCACCGGAGCGATTCTCGCCTCGACGCTGACAACCGTGGTGGTCTTTGTGCCGCTGCTGTTCATTCCGGGGACTGCGGGCGAGCTTTTCAAGCAACTGGCCTGGGTCATCTTTTTTTCTCTGGTGGTGTCTCTGCTCGTGGCGTTGACGTTGGTTCCCGTTATGTCCTACCAGCTTATGGGCTTGGAGCGACGCCAACTCAGCAAGGGAGGCATGGGCGGGCTGTTCTCGCTGGGGCAGAGTTTGACGACGGGGCTGGAGCGTCGTTATCGAGCGCTGCTGATCTGGGCGCTGGCGAACAAGCCGGCGGTGTTCGCCGCGGCCCTGCTCTTGTTTCTTGGCAGTCTCCTGATGGTGTCCAAGATCGGCAGTGAATTCATGCCCAAGGCGGACGAAGGCGAGGTGCTCATCATCGCTGAGATGGAAGAGGGCGCTAAGATCACCGCGATGGACGCGGCATTTGCCAAAATAGAGCGATTGGTTGGGGAGCGTGTGCCCGAGGCGCAAAATGTCTTCACGCACTTCGGGCAGTTCGGCGGCCGCGCGCGCGGCACGAACCAGGGCCACGTGCATATCTGGCTGGGCGTGAAACAGAGCCGGGCGCGTTCGGACGAAGAAATCGCGCGCGATTTGCGGCGCCGGGTCAATGCCATACCCGGTGTCGTCGCCCGCGTGCGCGCGCGCTCCGGGCTCTTCGTCTTTCGCCGACTCGGGCTCACGGGTGACGATAATCTTGAAGTCAACCTGCGCGGGCATGATCTGGCGGCCGCACAGAAGCTCGCGGCGGCCATCAAATCTTACATGGAGCAGGTGACCGGTATCAGCGGGGTGCGCATCAACCGCCAGGGCGGGCATCCCGAGCTGGGCGTCCATATCGATCGGACAAAGGCCGCGGCATTGGGAATTCCGGTGAGCACCATCGCGCAGACGATCAAAACATCGCTCATCGGCACCCGGGCTACTCTCTACCGCGACGGCGGGGACGAGTTCGACGTTCTCGTGCGTCTCGCCGGGCGGGACCGTCTGACACCGCAAGCGGTTTTGGACATCACGGTGCCGACACCGTCCGGAAAGGCTGTGCCGCTCAAAAATATGGTCAATTTGGAGGAGCGCAAAGGGCCGACGGAAATTCATCGGCTCAACCAGGAGCGGATCGTTTCGATCTCCGGTGAGGTGACGGGACGCGACATGGGCTCTGTCATCCGGGATCTCCAGGTAAAACTAAGAGGAGTGCAGTTGCCCGCGGATTTTTCGATTGAGGTCGGCGGCGATTACCACGAGCAGCAGGAATCCTTCCACGAGCTGCGCTGGGGGCTTCTGCTGGCACTCGTCCTCGTTTACATGGTCATGGCGGGGCAATTCGAGTCGCTCCGGGATCCCCTGCTGATCATGTTTTCCATGCCCCTGGCGGTGGTCGGAATCATGCTTTCACTTTGGGTGACCGGCTCGACCTTCAACGTCAATTCTTTCATCGGGATCATTTTGCTCACTGGTATCGTCGTCAACAATGCGATTGTGCTGGTGGATTACATCAATTTGAAAATTCGCGAAGACGGCCTTTCGGTGCGCGAGGCCGTAATCAGGGGCGGCACCACCCGCCTGCGGCCAATTCTGATGACCACCTTGACGACGGTCTTGGCGCTGCTGCCGCTGGCAATGGGTCTAGGCGAAGGCAGCGAGGTCCAGGCGCCGTTAGCGCGCGTGGTGATTGGCGGCCTGACCAGTTCGACGCTGATCACGCTTGTGTTTATTCCCGCGCTCTACGCGGCAGTCAAGGATTGGCAGGAAGTCAAGCTCCGGCAGCAAGACGTTGCCGCTCTGCAAGGCAATGAACGAGTCGCCGGCAAATAGCATATCGTGCCGGACGATCTGCTACCACTGGAAGGGATTTAAAACTTTGCTTGCGTTCTCAATGTCCCGTTTGAGGTAGTCGAGTACTCCCTTCGTCTCCTCTTCTTGTCCGGCTGTGGCGGCGGGCTTTTTCTGTTCGGCGGGCTTGGCCGCCGGCGTCGCAGGCTGAATCAAAGACGGACCCTTGACGACCGCCTTGGGAATGGAGCGGGTCGCAGGCTCCTGTTCCTTGTCGGCGCTTTCCGTTTTTGTGCCGTCCTTGCGGGGTTCTTGATCCGAGCTTGCCTTGTCCTGAGCCGGGACATCCGTTGGCGCGAGAAAAAGCGGACCTTTCTCCACGGCCAGTTTCGGTTCTAACTCCACATTCTTTGCTGGCTCTTTCCTGGGCCTGTTATCTTTGCTTTCCCCTGGAGTCGAAGGCAGTTGAAAGTTCGATGGCTCGACTCCCTTGGATTTAAGCTTTTGATCGATGCTGCTCAACAGGCCGCTGGTCATGGGGCTTTCCGAAGGCTCAGGCTTAGCGCCCGCTTTTGCGGTCATCGCCTGAGCGGCGGCCGGGTTCTTGAAAACTTCCGCCGATTCCGGCGGAGGCGGAAGCTCGCCGACCGTTGTGCCGCCCTTTTCCAAGGTCGCGTCAATTTTCCCCAGCAGTTTTTCGGTATCCACCTTTGCTGGGGGTGGTGCTGCTTCGACCTTTGGTAGATCCGCAGGCGGAGGATTCAAAGCCACTTGCTGAGCCGCCGATTCGATGCCCTTTTGCTTCAGAGACGCA
>JBFJTQ010000060.1:0-8310 GCA_041625275.1 Binatia bacterium
AAGATGGCTTTGAACAGAATATTATTCGCCGACGCACTACCGGAACCATTCTCAGTCGCAACGCAAATGTTTAGATCATTGACTGGTGGTGTGTCCAAAATACAACCTCCTTCGGCCGCGCTGCCGATCAGACAACTTTACCATAATCGCTTTAGATCACAATACGTTAGTGCCGTCATCCGGGGGTGTACTGGTCTTCGGAATCGAGGTATTCCTGGACCTCTTTCCAGCTTTTTCGGACCGTTTCGTCAATGTTGAAAGCTTTGGCATACTGCAGTGTGTCAAACATCGACATGATGCCTATGAGTTCGTGACGTTCATTCGTGATCGGCATGTTCCTGATATCTCGCCGATACATCTCGCTCAAAACCTCGCCAATCAGAGCCGTTCGCGCCATCGTGACGAGTGGGGAGGTCATCACTTCTTTGACCCGATGCGCTTTGGTATCGATGGCCTTACTTGCGACACGTTTGAGAACGTCACGTTCGGTAAAAATCCCAACGAATCGCCCCCGTGATGTCACGATCACAGAGACCGTATTTTTTTGGATCATCAGGTTAACGGCCTCGTAAATCGAGAGAGATTCATCAACGGTCACGGCACCTTCGGACATAATATTACCCACGGTCCGGCTCTCATTGAGGCCTTGGCCGAGTTCCACTGCAAGTCCCAGTATTCGACGCATGGAAACGATGCCGACGATCTTGCCTCGCCGCCCGCGCACCAACAAATGACGGGATTTTCCCTGGTACATTTTGCCGAGCGCCTCGATGATATGCGTTTCCTCGCTCACCGTCCGGATCGGAGCGGTCATGACCTTCCGGATAGATGTCGTTTTGGCGTCCAAGGCACTGTGAACCACGCGTCTTACAACATCCGTTTCGGTAAAGATGCCTACGGGGATTTCCTCATCCGTGATGATGATCCGCCCAATGTCTGCCGAGACCATCATCTCCAAAACCTCAAAGATGGAATTAGAGACCGGGGCGGTCGTGAGCTCCTTGCTCATGATCTCGCTGACTTTGTTAGAAAGCATACAAAACCTCCACAAATTGGGATCTCATCCCGCGAAGCCGAGCGCATTTTGAATACCCGCCTGAAGCAGTATAACAAGTCTTAACGCTTTAAACTTGGAGTAGCAATATCAGCCGGGAGGCGTCGCCGGCCAAAGCACGTCTTGGCCACCAAGGATTGCGGCTCGGCGGACTGGCATGTTAGAGTAATGCAGTTTCCAGGAGGGCATGGAAGATCATGAGCCGCAGGGAAACCGAATTCGACCACGGGCTGGTCACGGAAACCAAGAAAAAACTAAAAAAACCACCCCTCTACAAAGTTTTGCTGCACAATGACGATTATACTACAAAGGAGTTCGTCGTGCAGGTGCTCCAGTATGTTTTTCACAAGGAACACACGGAGGCGGTTCAGATCATGCTCCATGTGCACAAAAAAGGAATCGGAGTTGCTGGAGTTTACACCTACGAAATTGCCGAAACCAAGGTAGCTCTGGTGGAGAGCTTGGCGCGGCAGCATGAATACCCGCTGAAGTGCACAATGGAAGAGGCGTAGGTCAAGAAATGATAAGCAAGGAATTAGAGGGAACCCTCAACGTTGCCTTAACCGAGGCGAAGCGGCGGCGCCACGAATATCTTTGCCTTGAGCACCTCCTCTATGCGTTGCTCCAAGATAAGGATGCCAGCGGAGCCATCGTCAACTGCGGCGGTGATATCGCACGGCTGAAAAAAGCACTCGAGGAATTCTTCGACAGCCAAGTGGGCAAGCTCCCGGAGAATCTCAAGGAGGAGCCGCATCAAACCATAGGTTTTCACCGCGTGCTGCAGAGGGCGGTGATTCATGCCCAGTCCGCTGAAAAGAAGGAGATCAACGGCGCCAACCTGTTAATCGCCATGTTCCGCGAGCCGGATTCCCATGCCGTTTACCTGCTCGAAGAACAGGGCATCACACGGTTCGACGTTGTCAACTACGTTTCTCACGGAGTATCGAAGACCGGGACGGGAGAAGAATGGTCGCAGAGCGAGGAGGAGCAGGAGGAAGAGGAGAGGCCCAGCCAGCGCGTCAATCCGCTCAAGGCCTATGCCATTAATTTGGTAGAAAAAGCTCAACAAGGGGCTATCGATCCCCTGATCGGACGGCAGAATGAGATCGACCGGACCATTCATGTCCTGTGCCGCCGCCGCAAGAACAACCCCATTTACGTCGGCGACGCGGGCGTGGGCAAAACTGCGTTGGCCGAGGGCCTGGCGCTCAAGATTCACAAAGGTGAGGTGCCCGACGCCCTCAAAGATGCCGTTATCTTTTCGCTGGACATGGGGGCTTTGCTTGCCGGCACTAAATTCCGCGGCGATTTCGAGGCTCGCTTAAAGGGAGTGCTGGCGGGGCTGAAGAAACATCCTAAGGCGATTCTCTTCATCGACGAGATTCACACCATCGTCGGTGCTGGAGCGACCAGCGGCGGATCGATGGATGCTTCCAACATTCTGAAGCCCGTTCTCGCTTCAGGGGAGCTCAAGTGCATCGGTTCGACGACCTATCACGACTACAAGAGTTATTTCGAACGGGACCGAGCGCTGGCGCGCCGGTTCCAGAAAATCGAAATTCCAGAGCCGAGCCGGGAGGAAAGCTACAAGATTCTTCAAGGTTTGAAGCCGCACTACGAGAAGCATCACGGCATCCATTATTCCAACGCGGCGATACAGGCGGCCGTCGAGCTGTCGGCCAAGTATATCAATGACCGCCGTCTCCCGGACAAAGCCATCGATGTGATCGATGAAGTTGGCGCCGCGATCAAACTCCTGCCGCCTGAGAAGCGCAAGAAAACGATCAGTCCGAAGGACATCGAAAAAATCGTCGCCAAAATCGCAAAAATTCCGCCCCGAAGCGTTTCCGTGTCGGATAAGGATCAACTTCAGAATCTTGAAAGAGATCTGAAACTTACCGTCTTTGGCCAAGACCCGGCCATCGAGACGCTCGCCTCCACCATCAAGCTGTCTCGATCCGGGCTCGGCTATCCGGAAAAGCCGATCGGCTGTTTTCTCTTTTCCGGCCCGACCGGCGTGGGCAAAACGGAAGTGGCCAAACAGTTGGCCAAGGTGATGGGCATCGAGTTCATACGGTTCGACATGAGCGAATACATGGAGAAGCACACCGTTTCCCGACTCATCGGCGCTCCGCCGGGATACGTCGGCTTCGACCAAGGGGGATTGCTCACGGATGCCATCAACCGAAGTCCACACGCGGTGTTGCTGCTCGACGAGATCGAGAAGGCCCATCCGGACCTTTTTAGCATTCTGCTTCAGGTCATGGACCATGCGACACTGACGGACAACAACGGCAGAAAGGCCGACTTTCGCAATATCATTCTGATCATGACCACAAATGCCGGCGCCCGGGAGATAAGCGGGGCACCCCTGGGTTTTGGCGCTCAGTCCACTGCGGGCAAGGGCAAAGAGGCGATAGAAAAGATGTTCAGCCCCGAATTTCGTAACCGCTTGGACGCCATGATTGTCTTTAACGCCTTGAGCATGGAAAACATCGAACGCGTCGTGGATAAGTTTATCCTGGAACTAGACGATCAGCTCAATGAGAAAAAAGTGTTCCTGCAACTCACTGCCACTGCCCGGCGCTGGTTGGCGGAGCGAGGATACGATGTGGCTTTCGGGGCGCGGCCGATGGCGAGGCTTATACAGAACGAGATCAAGCGGGTGTTGGCGGACGAGATCTTGTTCGGTAAACTGCGCAGTGGGGGAAAGGTGATCGTGGATGAGAAGGAGGGCAGATTAGAGTTTTCCTACGAAGCGCTCGCCGGTCCTTAAGTTTCTGTTTTTGGTTCCTTGCCCTGATGATCCGCTCCGCGTATTTCCCGTCGATTTGATGGAACAACTGATCGTTGGAATTTTCCTAGCGGCATTTACCCTCGAGTTCCTTATTGAATTTGCTCTCAATGAGCTGAACCTGCGCCATATTCAGCGCCAGGGGAACGGGTCTCGTGTCCCTGATTTTTTCCAGGGCGAGATGAGCGCCGAGGAATGTGAAAAATCCGCCGCGTACACCGTCGCCAAAAGCCGGTTTCAGCGTTGGGCCGAAATTTATGGTCGGCTGATCACGTTGGTGTTCTTGTTCGGCGGCGTGCTGCCTCACTTGGATGGGCTTGCGCGTTCGGTCGCGAGCCCACTCGTGCCCGCCGAGCTAGGAAGCGGCGTGATTTTCTGCCTCTTGGTCGCACTGTTCTTCTGGATCGCCAGCCTTCCCACCAGCCTCTATGCCACATTCGGGATTGAATCTCGCTTTGGCTTCAATAAGACCACGCTGAGGCTTTACGTCGCTGACAGGGCGAAGCTGTTGCTGATCGGCACTGTGATCGGTGTCCCTTTCTTGTTCATCGTCCTTTGGCTCATGGACGCAAGCGGGCCGTACTGGTGGTTGTGGGCTTTTGTCTTTATTACGGCTTTTCAATTCTTGATGGTCATCATTTACCCCACGCTCATCGCGCCGTGGTTCAACAAATTCGAGCCCTTAAAAGAAGGGGAACTTCGCGATCGCGTCATGGCTCTGGCAGAACGGATAGGCTTCAGGACCAGCGGCATCTACTCGATGGACGGCTCCAAACGCTCGGCTCATTCGAACGCCTACTTCACCGGCATCGGCAAAGCCAAAAGGATCGTCCTGTTCGATACGCTTCTCGAACAAATGACGACCGACCAAGGGATTGCCGTACTTGCCCATGAGATGGGCCACTACAAGATGAAGCACATTCGCAGGATGTTGATCGTTCAGGGCGTTTTGATTTTTGTCGGCCTATACGTCCTCAGCTTGCTTGTCGACTATCAACCGTTTTTTTCCGCCTTCGGATTGGAAAAACCGTCGAACCATGCCGCCCTCGTCCTTTTTAGCTTGCTCTCGGGACCTGCGACTTTCTATCTGACTCCTCTTGTCAACCTGCTATCGCGCAAGCACGAATACGAGGCCGATCGGTTCGCCGCAGTGACTCTGGGCGACGGCAAGCCGATGGAGGAAGCGTTGATCCGATTGTCCGTGAACAATCTCGCCAATCTGACGCCGCATCCGTGGTATTCCGCATACCACTATTCACATCCGACGCCGTCGGAGCGAATCAGGGCAATCCGCCAGGCCATGGCTTGAACCGAAATTCGGCAGGGAGCATGGCGCAAAGAGAAAGGCGCAAACCAGTCACGTGCCAGGAACGAATCTGAAGGTGCGCGACGCCGGGCCCTTGCTAATTGAGATTCACGCCTCGCGCATCCTCTGTTTCGCACTCAACTAGCCAATTGGGGTAAGTGAAAGCCGCGTCTGGCCAAAGATTCGGCGCAGGCTTCCAAATGACCGATTTGATCGCTGGTGGCAAAGCGGAGCACGACGGTGCGGGCGCCCGCCTCATGGTATGCCTCGATCCGGTCGATTACTTCGTCCCAACTGCCGGTTATACAAAGCATCGCCTTGGCGACCGCCTCGTAGGGTCTGTTGTAGTATTGGGCAAGAAAGTTCTGTCCCTCCGCCAAAGCTTCCTTGTTGCCGGCGGCGCAGGTGAGATACAGCCCCGGCTGGATGGAATCCGGATCGCGCCCGGCCTCGGCCGCGTAGGCGCGGATCTTTTCCCAGCACTCCCGATAAAGCTCGGGCCTGGTGATGTTATTGAGCCAGCCATCTCCCATACGCCCCACGCGCTTGAGCCCCGGCTCGACATTATTGGAGGCTAACCAAATGGGCACCCCCCCCGGCTGGACCGGTTTCGGTTCCACGGTTATATGCTCAAAGCGGCAAAAAACACCGCCGTGCGAAACGTCATTCTCGCGCCACAACCGGCGCATGACCTGAACGAGCTCTTCGCTCATCTTGATCCGCTTTTCGACCGCTAGGCCCAGCATCTTGAATTCTTGCTCCTGGGCCGGGTCGTTAGGTCTGCTATAACCGATGCCGAGATCGAGGCGGCCGCACGTAAGCCAATCCAGGCTCGCGGTCATGTGCGCGAGCAGGATGGGATTTCTCAGCGCCGCCAGAAAAACCGCGGTCCCAAGACGGACACGCTGGGTTCTGGCTCCCACGGCCGCCAGCGTGGTGAGGGCTTCCAGGCGGGGTTTTGCAGTGATGCTGTCGCCCACCCAAACCGAGTGGAATCCCAGCTTCTCGGCGCGATCCCCCACATTGTAAATGCTACCTGGATCGGAACGGCCTGAGAGCACCACCTCTCGCGTCGGCAGCAAGATGCCAAAGTTCAACTGTTTCTGATCAGTCACGCCATCTACTCCTGTTTTTCTTTCTGATCGCTCCGGATCAGACGCGCCACATCGTATTCCATAATGGTCTCGTCGCGCTGGTTGCGAACCCACTGCCGATAACGGACAATCCCGCCCCCACGCGCGGGAACTTCTTTCTTATCGAGCACCTCGATTTCAACGTTGATCGTGTCGCCCACTTTGGCCGGCCCAAAAAGGCGCATCTTGTCGATGCCCACGAATGCCATGCCCGTCCCGTGAATGATTCCTGTTTGCACGGTCAAACCCTCGGCCATCGCGAAGGTCAGACTCCCGGGGGCGATTCGTTCGCCGAACAGGCTCTCTTTCTTGATATACTCGAGGTCGAGAAACAGCGGTTCGGTCAATCCCACCAAACACACGAACTGCAAGACATCGTGTTCGGCAATCGTGCGTCTGCCGGTAAGATAACGATCCCCCGGATGAAAACCTTCAAATGTAATTCCTTTCATATCACGCGCTTTCTTTTCAGTTCGTCGATCTCGTCACGACGCATGCCTAACCACATGTCCAGAACCGCCTCGCTGTGTTGCCCGAGCATCGGCGGCGGCAGCCGAAGCGAGACCGGCGTGCCGGAGAACTTCACCGGCATGCCGGCCATTCGGACCCTGCCTGCAGCCGGATGCTCGACCTCGAGAAGCATGTCCCGACAGAGCACTTGGGGATTGCTGAAGACTTGATCGATGGTCTGCACCGGAGCGCATGGTATGCCGGCCTCGCTCAGGAGAGTTATCCAGAAATCCGTATCGCGCTGCAGAAATATTTCACTCAAAATCGCGATCAGTTCCTGCCTGTGCGCGACGCGCTGGGCATTCTTGGCAAAGCGAGGATCGTCGGCTAATTCCGATTTTCCTATCGCCTGGCAAAGACGCTGCCAGTTGCCTTCGCTTGCAGCGCCGATAACCATATATCCGTTTGCCGTGTTGAAACTCTGATACGGCACGATATTCGGGTGAGCGTTGCCGTTCCGTCCGGGAACCTTCCCGCTCGCCAGGTAATCGCTCCCATAGGGAATGAGACAGGCGACTTCGGCCTCGAGCAGCGAGCTATCGATCTTTTGACCGACGCCGGTCCGGTCACGGGCGTAAAGCGCGGCGATGATAGCTTTTCCCAGCATCAGCCCCGCGACGATGTCGATGATCGCCACGGCCACTTTCGTCGGCTCGCCGTCGGGTCTACCGGTGATGCTCATGAATCCACCCCAGGCCTGAATGACGAGGTCGTAGCCGGGCCAGTCCTTCATGGGCCCATCCGCCCCAAAACCGGACAATGAAGCATAAATCAAACGCGGGTTGCGCGTTCTTAGTTCCGCTTCGCCCAAGCCAAAACGATCCATAATTCCGGGGCGAAAGTTCTCGATGATCACGTCCGCCTTATCGGCGAGACGACGAACGAGCTCGACCCCCTCGGCGGTTTTCATGTCTACCGCCAAACTCTTCTTGTTCCGGTTAATGGCGAGAAAGTAGGCGCTTTCTTTGCCGATAAAGGGAGGACCCCAGCCGCGGCTGTCGTCGCCGACGCCGGGTTGCTCGACCTTCACAATCTCGGCGCCCATGTCGCCGAGAAACATGGTGCAGTAGGGCCCTGCGAGTGCCCGCGTCAGGTCCAGGACGCGGATGCCCTCGAGCGCTCCAGGTCTTCTTTCGCTCATTTAAATTCCTGACCTTTCGCTGTGAGGATTTCCTGAAGCGTTTCAACTCCGGCCCACAACCCCGGCATGCCGCCGGGAATCGCTGCCACCTCCATCGCTTCCAGGACCTGCTTGGGAGTTGCCCCTAGGGCCAAGGCTCTCTCGCTATGCACCCGAATGCCCCTTGGACGAAGTAGTGCACAGCAAATTCCGACCATGATCAGCTCTTTCGTCTGTCGCGGCAGAGCTCCTTCACGGCCAAAGGTGCCGTCGACATAGAGTCCCTTGAGCTTCTCGAAGTACTCCGGATCCAGACGGGCGATGACATCGTATGCCGTGTTCTTGGCCCCTAGTGACGCTTTCGCAAACGCTTCTCTGGCTTCTTCCTTCATA
>JBFJTQ010000061.1:0-8293 GCA_041625275.1 Binatia bacterium
ACAGCATGCTTCCCGCCACCTTCCAAGAAGCCACTGCATGTAAACGATAGAGCGTCAGAATGGCCTGGGAGGAGGTGACCCAGCCAAAAAAGAGGAAAATCACCGCGCCCTGTGAATCTTTCAAAGGGATTCGTAACACGCCATGGACGGCTAGCAAAATAATCAAGGGCAAGATAAGCGTCGTAACGAATCCAGTAAGCCAGGTCAGGCTTGAAAATTCAATTTTTTTCGTTGCCCCGTCCTTGGGGGGAAATCGCGGTTCTTCGCGGGCTGCGTGAATCACGTGCCCGCAGTTCAAGAAAATCGTGGCTTTAAAGAGACCGTGCGCGATCAGATGGAAGATCGCTAAGGCGAATGCGCCCAACCCGCACTCCATAATCATAAAACCCATTTGCCCTATGGTGGAGTAGCCCAACGTCTTTTTGATGTCGTTCTGGGTCAGCATCATGGAAGACCCCAGAAGAGCGGTGAGAAGACCAATGACGAAAACCACGTGAAGAGTTGCTGGGCTAAGCGCATACAAGGGCGCCAAACGGCCTAAAAGAAAACCGCCTGCATTGATGATTCCCGCATGCAGAAGGGCGTGGACCGGAGTCGGCGCGTACAGGGAATCGGGAAGCCACATATGCAACGGAAACTGCGCTGACTTGCTCATTGCGCCGAGGAAGATTAACAGGGTGATGGTTGTCGAGGCGCGGATCTCGATGCCCCCAACTGGCCAGAGAGAAAAGATGGTCTGAACCTCGGCGGCCCGGATGAAGAGCTGCTGGAAATCCAATGTCCCGTACAGGGTCCAGGCCAGGACGATAGCCGAGAGAAAGGCGACATCGCCGAAGCGCTGCATGGTAAAGGTCCTAAATGCGCCGCGTACGGTCGGAGGATGCGGGTAGTTATACGCTAGGAGGCACAGCAGCCAGCTCAGCAGTTGCCAGTAGACAAAAAGCATCAGGATGTTGGCGCTTGAGACCATGCCGAGAAGCACAAACGTGGTGAGAGCCAGCAGGCTGTGAAATCGGGCGTAACCGCGTTCCTGCTGCATGTAGCGTATGGAAAAGAGGTGGATGAGAGTGCTGATGCCGGTAATATGAACCATCATGACGGCGGCAAGCCTGTCGATGTAAAGACCCAATTGCAAAATCCCGCTACCCGGCGCGGCAGGAAAAGCAATGTTGATGATCTGGGGCCCTTGGGTGATGACCTCGTAGAGGATTTGAAGGGAAGCGCCGAAAGCGATGACTTCCGCCCACACGCCGATCTTGTAGACCTTCTTGCCGATCATGCCTCCCAGAAGGCCGATGATCAGACCGGCTGTGAGGGGCGCCAGAAGTGCGAGCAGGGGATAGTAAGGGGACATCATCTTCACTCAATCAACCCCTGCTGGAATGATAAAGATCGCTAGCGAGAAGCGGGCAAACACCATGAAAACCACGTGGAAATAGATTGATTTTGTCGGCGACGGAGACTGCGGCTAATGACTCGATGCCATTGATGAAGGTCAAAAAAGTTACCACGACGATGAGTTTCCAGAATGCCTCCTAACATATTTCATCATGAGATTGTGATCGAAACGGGCCCTTTGAGGGCAACGGCTGAGCACCTCACAATTCCGGTCAGGAAGAAATAGCAGTCCGCCGTTAAAACGGCAAGCGGGCGGAGCGATCTGGAAGTGCTGGCACATGACCTGGTGAGGGGATGCGCCGAACAAAGCATGAATGCGCCGCAGGTGAGCGGCGGTGAATTGTGTATTCTGATCCATAGGTGTAATTTGGTTCCAACGCGTCGTTCACTTCCCGGGAAAGCCAAAGACAAACGGTTTGAAGGCTTTCATCTTTAATTAAAAACCCGGTAACCATCGCGCTCCCATCACTCAAATCCCATGTCTTTCTACGTTCCGCTCTGGTGCAAGAGTAATTTTTCCTTTCTCGAAGGGGCGAGCCACCCCGACGAGCTGGTAGAAGAGGCTTATCGGCTGGGCCTGACGTCTCTGGCTCTGACCGACAGGGACGGAGTCTACGGCGCGGTACGCGCTCATGTGAAGGCGCGGGAGGTCGGCTTGCAATTGATTGTCGGCTCCCAGGTGACGGTGAGTGACGGCTCGAACATTATCCTTTTAGCCCAGAACCGGGAAGGCTACGCCAACCTCTGCCGGCTCTTGACGGCCGGGCGATTGCGTTCGGAAAAAGGGGAGAGCGTGGTTGCCTGGGATGAGGTTTGCCGGCATGCGGCGGGACTTATGGCTCTCTGGGGCGGCGACCGGAGTTTAGTTGTCGGGGAAGCCGAGCCGCAGACGATCGCAAAAAATCTTCGCGACGCCTTTGACGACCGACTTTACGGCATGATCGCCCGCCACCGCCGCGCAGACGAGGTTGCGGCGGAGGCGAGACTCCGCAGCAGGGCGAAGCGGTACGATTTTCTTGTCGCGGCAGCCAACGAAGTTCTTTACCATACGCCGGCCCGACGATCGCTCCAGGATGTGCTGACGGCCATTCGGCATGGGATCCCTGTGTCTTCCTGCGGCCGCCGGTTAAAGCCAAACGCCGAACATGTTCTTAAACCGCCGTATCTCTTCGCGCAGCTTTTTGCCGATGCCCCCGTGGCCTTGGCCCGGACGCGGGAAATTGCCGATCGCTGCGCTTTTTCTTTGGCTGAAATCCGTTACCGCTATCCCTCCGAACGGCTGGCGAACGGCATGACTTCAGCCGAACGGCTTCGGCAATTGACATTCCGAGGCGCCCGGTGGCGCTACGGCAAGCACATTCCGTCGCAAGTCCTGCAACAATTGAACAAGGAGCTGGATCTCATCGAGCAACTCGACTACCCCGGCTACTTTCTCACCATGTGGGAGATCGTCGAGTTCTGCCACGCGCGAGACATTCTCTGTCAGGGCCGCGGCTCCGCAGCCAATTCCGCCGTTTGTTACTGCCTCGGCGTCACGGCCGTTGATCCCGTGCGCATGGGCTTGCTCTTCGAGCGCTTCATCTCCCGGGAACGGGCCGAGCCGCCTGACATCGATCTCGATATCGAGCACGACCGGCGCGAAGAAGTGATCCAGCATGTCTATGAAAAATATGGGCGCGACCGCGCCGCCATGGTCGCCAACGTCATTCGCTATCGCTCGCGCTCAGCGCTGCGTGACGTTGGGAAGGCATTGGGCCTGGCGCAAACCGAACTTGATCGAGTCGCAAAATTTCTCTCTTCGTATGACAGAGTGTCGCCCGAGGCGTTGCGGCGCATGGGATTCGATCCCGCCACCGGCATGCATGGACATTTGCTTCAGCTCGCCAATGAAATCCTGGACTTTCCCCGCCATCTGTCGATCCATCCGGGCGGCTTTCTTTTGGGCCACGAGCCGGTCCACGATATCGTTCCTATCGAAAATGGGGCCATGCCTCAGCGCACGGTGATTCAGTGGGACAAGGAAGACTTGGAGGATCTCGGTCTTTTCAAGGTGGACCTTCTGGGGTTGGGCGGCCTCACGCAGCTTGATCTCTGCTTCGAGCTATTGAAAGTGCACCGGGGGGTCGAGCTTTCCATGGCAAGGATTCCGGCAAAAGATCCAGCGACCTTTGAAATGATTTGCCGCGGAGACACGATTGGCGTTTTTCAGATCGAAAGCAGGGCGCAGATGGCGATGCTGCCGCGGCTCCGGCCCCAGAATTTCTATGATCTGGTGATCGAAATCAGCATTGTGCGCCCGGGGCCGATTACCGGCGGGATGGTGCACCCGTATCTCAGGCGGCGGCAGGGCAAGGAGGCCGTGCAATATCCTCATCCGACTCTCATTCCGGTGCTGGAAAAGACTCTCGGCGTACCGCTGTTTCAGGAACAGGTCATGCGCCTGGCGGTAGTGGCCGCCGATTACACGCCGGGCGAGGCGGATCAGCTACGGCGTGACATGGCCGCCTGGCACCGCACAGGCCGGATGGAACGCCACCGCGAGCGCCTGATCAACCGAATGCAAGCGAAGGGGATTGAACCGGAGTTTGCCGAGCGGGTCTTCGAGCAAATCCGCGGCTTCGGCGAGTACGGCTTCCCCGAAAGCCACGCTGCCAGCTTCGCGCTTATCGCCTATGCGACCGCCTGGCTCAAGTGTCACTACCCGGCGGAATTCGCCTGCGCCCTGCTCAACGCCCAACCCATGGGGTTTTACATGCCGGCAACTATAGTGGAGGATGCGAAGCGTCACGATGTCGTCGTGCGGCCCGTTGATGCTCAGGTCAGTTATTGGGACTGCACGCTGGAGCCTTGCCAGGAAAGCAACGGAGGTTTTGCTGTACGCATGGGCTTACGCTACGTTAAAGGGTTGGGAGAAGGGGATTGGGACAAACTGGGCCGCGCCCGGGGTGAATCGCCGTTTGTCTCTCTCGACGATTTCGTCCGGCGCTCGCAGTTGAACGAAGGAGTGCTGAGCATGCTCGCGGAAGCCGGCGCTTTCGAAGGATTTAACATCAGTCGGCGCTCTGCGCTCTGGCAGGTGCGCCGGCTCGTTCGGCTGCGCAGCCAGTCGCTGCCGTATGAGGCGCGCGAGCACAATCCGGTCTTTGAGCCGTTGACACTCTGCGAGGAAGTGGGATGGGATTACCGCACAACTTCCCACAGTCCGCGCCGCCACCCACTGAAGCCGCTGCGACCTCTTCTCACGGCGCAGGGATTGCCCGATGCGCGCACGGTCTCGTCCCTGCCGAACGGCCGCAAGGTCAGCTACGCCGGCCTGGTGATCTGCAGGCAGCGCCCAGGAACCGCAGGCGGTGTGGTCTTTATGACCCTCGAAGACGAAAGCGGGTTTGTCAATGTGGTGATTTGGGAGAGCGTATTCGAACGTTATGCCGTGACGGCAAAGACCACCAGCTTCTTAGGCGTCACGGGCACTCTCCAGGCGGAAGACGGCGTGGTCCATCTCGTCGCGGAAAAACTTTGGAAACCCAATCTGGGCCTCAGACCTCTTGGGACCCCAAGTCGCGACTTTCACTAGCTCGTCATTGCGTCCTGTATTTGAGTAGACCGTACATTTGAATCTTGCTAAGAAGAGATCTAATGGCCGATTTCTCCCAATGGATTCCGGAGATTGCCGCGCGACGAGAAAGTCTGATTGAGTTGCGCCGCGATTTCCATCGCTACCCGGAACTGGCCTTTGAAGAGCGGCGGACGGCGGCGATCGTGGCCCGCCGAATGAGCGCCGCCGGGCTGGAGGTCAGGGCGGGAATCGGTAAGACAGGAATCGTGGCGGTCTTGCGCGGGAAGGAACCCGGTAAGACAATCGCCTGGCGCGCGGATATGGACGCGCTGGCGTTGACCGAACCATCAAATACGCCTTTCGCATCTACGTTTCCCGGCGTGATGCACGCCTGCGGCCACGACGGCCACACAGCCCTCGCCATAACGCTTGCGGAAATTTTGGCCGCGCGCCGTTCACAGCTAAGTGGCACCGCAGTCTTCATTTTCCAACCGGCCGAGGAAAACGGTCGGGGAGCCCAAGCCATGATCCAGGACGGGGCACTCGATGACCCAAAGGTCGATGCCGTTTTTGGATTGCATCTGGTCACGCGGCTGCCCGCAGGGCAGGTGGTGGTCCGCGCGGGACCCGTGATGGCCGCGGCGGATATTTTTACCATCAAAATAGCGGGTAGAGGCGGCCACGGGGCAATGCCGCATCACACGATTGATCCGATCACCGTCGCGGCCAATATACTGCTCAGCGTTCAACATCTCGTTGCGCGCGAGGTTTCGGTTCAGGAGCCCGCCGTGCTTACGGTGGGGAAGATAGTGGCCGGGGCGAGTCACAACACCATACCCGCGGAAGCCGAAATGGTGGGGACCCTGCGAACGCTCAAGCCGGCGGTGCGCCGACAGGTGAAGGAGCGGCTCGCGCCTTTCGTGGCGCACATCGCCCAGGCGTACGAGGCAAAAGCCGACCTCGTGTTCCATGACGAGGGTATTCCGGCGGTGATTAACCATGACGCCCAGACCGCCATGGTGCGTCGCCGTGCAACGGAGGTGCTTGGCGAAGAGGCTCTCAGAGAGGCCGACATTGCCATGGCCAGCGACGACATGAGCCGCTTTCTCGAACAACGACCGGGCTGTTATTTCTGGGCCGGGATCGGGAGCGGCGACGGCTACTCTCCGACTCATCACTCCCCCCAATTTGAAATGAACGAAGACGGACTTGCGAGCGCGCTCCGTGTCGCGCTCGCCGTCATGGTCGAGGCTCTCGCAGTCAAGAGCCCAACTTACAATCCAAAATAGTCAGCGCCGGCCATCTGTCATCAGCTGGAAACACGGGTAGCGATATCCCGGCTCATGGCTGAAACTTATCCGTATTTGCTACGAAAGGCTTTGTCGTGAGGCAAGCCGATCGGCGCGCCCTTCGCTTTTCTTCGGCTTCAGGATTTATATTCACCCGGATTCCGCAGTTCAAACTTTGGAAACAAGCGAAAGACGAACCCTCCGCTGCGCAGGCAACGAGCCTGTACCTTGTAGTTTCCTGCGAGCTGCGGTGAAATGGAGTTGCGCACCGAGGTAAAACACCACAAGAAGCCAAGCACCACAATGAGCATTGATATTGTTCGTTTCTATGCCTTCGCTGCTCCGGGCTCGTCTTTCGCCCGGCACAGGTCGTCAATCTCAACAGCGGAAGCTGGGTTCATGACGCTTGCGTCACGTCAGGGATACTTCTCGCATGTGAGCCTTTGAGTCCGCCATTTTTCTCGGCGTAGTCCAGATGGACGTCCATCTGTGGAAAAGCGATCACAATACCCTTTTCGCGAAACCCTTGATCGATCATGAAATGCAGCTCGCTGATGACTTTGATCCTGTACTGTACATCCGGGACCCACGCGACCAGCTCGAAGTCGAGAGAGGAATTGCCAAAGCGAATAAAACGCACCATGGGTTCGGTCACGGCGGGCACCGGGGCGATGGGTCCCTGCAAAACATCAGGGTGATTTTGGGCAATCTCAAGAAGCGTCTTTTGCACGAGCGCCGTATCCGACCCGTAGGCCACGCCCACCGGGATCTTGATCCGGATCACACGATCACCATAGGTCCAGTTGGTAATCGTTTCGGAAACGAAGTGGGAATTGGGGACAATCATGTTGATGTTGTCGGGCGTCACGAGGACCGTGGATCTTATATTGATGGCGCGCACAATGCCCAGCGTCTCCCCAACCGTGACGCGATCGCCGACGCGAATCGGCCGTTCGAAGAGCAGGATAAGCCCCGACACGAGATTGGAAGCGATGTTTTGCAAGCCGAAGCCGATGCCGATCCCCAGGCCGCCGACGACCACCATAATACTGCTCAAACTGAGGCCCGTCAGATTGAGCGCAAGCAGGACGCCCAGGGCAATCACGCCGATGTCGATTGCTCGAAGAATCAGAAACTGAGAATTCTCCGGAAGCTGAAACGGGGGAAGCAGCCGGTCGCGCAATATGACGCGGAGATACCTGGAGAGAAGAACGGCCCCCGCGATAACGGCGGCAAACAAAACGAGGCTGCTCAGGCTAAAGCGTGTTTGTCCGAGCATGATGCTGTAGGTGAACAGGCGCCCGAGGATTGTTAGATCGATTCCGATAATGGCCAGGCCGCCAAGCAGCCCGAGCAAAACGATGGTCAACGACATCAGCCAGAGTACTTGGGTCTTTAGGTTGGGCTGGAACTGTAGCTTTGTAATGAAGCGATCCAGAAGCCGACGAACCAAGCGGGCGATGTAGATGCAAACGCCCAAGAAAATCAATGCTGCAACCAGATTTAAGAAATTAATCTCGGTTCCCGCGATGGACAGTGATGAGTCGACGAAGCTTCTCCGAAGCCACTCTATGAGGTTATTCATTTCCTTCCTCCCGTATGTTTTCTATAGATTGCCAGCTAAAGGCGGATAGTAAACGGCGAGTTTCAACCGCCGTTCACGCAAGCGAAGCGCTGAGAATAGTACCTTGCCTCTCGGGTTTAAGCGATTGCAATACGTGCCTTCTTAGCGCTTAGTATGGATATCGGGATTTGATCGGGTTCCTAAGCCAAACAGATATCCAATCGCAGCGCTTACCTGAAAAGGCCTGAAGGCATTCGAACGGTGAGCGGATTGCAGATCGCTCTAAAAGCGTCCTTTGACACGTGCCCGGAGCCAAGGCTCGCAGAGCTAGCAGGTTGCTGAAAAAAAGCTTCGGAATGCTTCGAGTGCCTCAGCATGAACGGAAAACGTTTCATTGATATCAAACGCCCTCCGTTCGTCCTGAGCCTGGTCGAAGGGTGAACGGAGGTTTTTCAGCAACCCGCTAGTGTCCTGGAACCGAAGTTC
>JBFJTQ010000062.1:0-8288 GCA_041625275.1 Binatia bacterium
GACGGTTGGGATACCCGGCTCGGAAAAAGGCTTTGTAATTTCTTTTCCGAGCAGATGGGAATCAGGGGCAGAAGTGAAATCCACGTCCTGGACGACTTGATCGTGCTCCGGTTTAAAGATGCTCTATCATCCGGCGAGCTGGAGATTGGCGCGGCGAAGTCAGGCCGGTTACTCGTCAAGGAACTGATCGAGAGGGCCTGTCGCCAGGTTCAACCGGAGCTAGAACGACTGCTCCAGCAGATGACCGACTTGCACCTTCTCGGCATGGGTGTCGCAATTTTCTGGAAACGGAGCGAGAAGGTTTTTCTCATGACCATGAGCGATAAGGTTAAACCCGTCTAGGAGAGAGGATGAACACACTCAAGACAACCTTCTTAATGGCCGTGTTAACCGTCCTCTTAGTCACGGCGGGGGCAGCCATGGGCGACCAGGGCGGAATGACGATCGCCTTCGTTTTTGCCCTGCTCATGAACGGCATCAGCTACTGGTTTAGCGATAAGATCGTGCTGCGCATGTATCGCGCTCGCGAAGTGAATCCTGAGCAGTCCCCAAAACTTTACCGCGTCGTGCAGGAGTTGTGCCTCCGGGCGCAGCTCCCGATGCCCAAGCTGTACATCATCGCCGACGAAACACCCAATGCCTTCGCCACTGGCCGCAACGAAAGACACGCAGCCGTGGCCGTGACCGAGGGGATCTTGCGGATACTTGACGACGCGGAGCTGAGGGGTGTGCTCGCCCACGAGTTGGCCCATGTGAAGAACCGGGATATTTTAATTGGTTCCATTGCGGCTTCTTTCGCAGGCGCCATTTCAATGCTAGCCAATATGGCTCAGTGGGCCATGATTTTTGGCGGCCGACACGACGAAGATCGGGAAGGAGGGCACCCCGTCGCTGCCCTGCTCATGATAATCGTCGCCCCGATTGCCGCCTTACTTGTTCAGATGGCCATCTCTCGCAGCCGGGAGTTTGGAGCGGACGCGACAGGCGCCGCTCTTTCTGGTGATCCGTTAAGCCTGGCCAGGGCATTAAAAAAGCTTGCGCTCGCGGCTCAACACAGACCCATGAACGCGACGCCCGCCACCGCTCACATATTCACCGTCAGTCCCCTTACCCGCGGTGGCCTGATGTCTCTTTTCAGCACTCATCCGCCCGCGGAGGAACGGATCAGACGGCTGGAAAGCATGACAGGCATAAGTAGGTGACTCCGCCGGTCATTGTGATTCTGCTGTCGGGGATCTTGGTGCTCGCAGGCGGAATCATGGTTTACGCCACTGCCGCAAGTCTTAAACTTCTCGTAGCCCGGAGCGCCTTTGGACCCGGGCTTTCGTTCAGCGGCTTGGGTGCGCTCATACACAAAGCACTGACGTCTGTGTTCGCCCCGTCTGCACCTTTCCTGCTCACCGTCTCTATCGCCGACTATACAGTCCTGTGCGGCGATGCTATTTCCTCCGGCCTGAAGCGGCGAGCCGGGTCTGTCACCCTAACCCTCCGCATGCTGCCCGTTACGGAGAGCTTGTGACTTCTGAGAGCCTGTTTCTATGGGTCATATTCAATGTCTTTGTTTTAGGCATGCTGGCCCTCGACCTGCTGGTGTTCCACCGCAAAGCCCATGCTGTTTCGCTGCGCGAAGCTTTGATCTGGAGCATCGTATGGATCACCCTGGCCCTCATTTTTAACCTGTGGATTTACTACATGTGGGGATCGGAAAAGGCCCTGGAGTTTTTCGCCGGCTACCTGATTGAGAAGTCCCTTAGCGTGGACAACATCTTTGTCTTCATTATCATCTTCTCGTACTTTGCCGTTCCAGCGATGTACCAGCATCGCGTCCTATTCTGGGGCATCCTGGGCGCCTTGATCATGCGGGCTATCTTCATCCTGGCCGGCGCCGCTCTTCTCAGTGCCTTTCACTGGATCATCTATATCTTCGGCGGTTTTCTGGTCATCACAGGCATCAAGATGTACTTCGCCGGTGACGAGAAAATTGAGCCTGAAAAAAATCCGGCAGTTCGGCTTCTGCGCCGGTGGATGCCGATTACCGCTGACTTTCACGAGCAACGCTTTTTCGTGCGACTGGATCAGCGTATCTGGGCTACGCCTCTTTTTGTCGTTTTGCTCGTGATAGAGACAACCGATGTCATCTTCGCCGTGGACTCCATCCCTGCTGTCTTTGCCATTACTTTCGATCCCTTTATTGTCTACACGTCCAATATCTTTGCCATCCTGGGACTGCGCGCCCTCTACTTTCTTCTCGCCGGAATCATGGGCATGTTTCGCTACCTGAAGGTCGGTCTTTCCTTTGTCCTCTGCTTTGTCGGCGTCAAGATGATGCTGGTCGATTTCTATAAGATCCCCATTGGCGTCTCCCTGGGAGTGGTGGCGGGCATATTGGCCGTCTCAATTTTAGCTTCCTTGAGAACCAACGAAAAGATTGCCGGCTCGTCACCGTCAGACTTGGGAGATGACACCGGCTTTAGGAAAAGGGTGAGTTGGGCTTTGGTCCCCGGCAATCCGCAGCCTCGCATCAGGGTGTGGGTGTGGCTGGTGGCTATTGGCCTTGCAACCCTCGCCATCGTGAAATTGACATCGATTCGCACTGGGCCGTCGGCAGACGAAGCGTTTGTGGCAATCCGCCTCGCGCAGCGGGATGTACTCGAAGCCAGGAAGGCCCAAGGTCACATGGCCGCAGCATCCCTGAATGATGCCGAAGGCGCCCTCAACCTCGCTCTGGTTGCAATGAACGAGAAACGCTATGAAGACGCCATCGTGGCGGCACATAGAGCAAGTCAGTTGGCGAAAGGGAATGAACGCAAGGCTTCTCCCGAAACTACGAGGGACGAAACTTGATTTGGCGCCAAACAAAGGAACTGAAAAAGACGGCGATGAACAACTTTGACGGCGGTGACAAGACCGGCTTTACTCGTCATGTCTTTTCGGCGGACCCGGTTGTGCGTTTTCAGTATGAACACGTTCATAGCGGCCAGAAAGGCGCCGCAGACAATGAAGCCGTGAGGCTATTGATCCGGGCGTTACTAGAAGACGCAATCGGGTCGTATAAAAAATACATACTAAACCCCTCCCGTACCAATGAACTTCTCTTCCGTGAAACCGAAAAATGGATGAGCGCGAACAACGATGGGGTTTTTTCCTTCAAGAATGTTTGTGAGACCTTAGGCCTTCAGCCGGAGGACCTCAGAAAAAGGCTGCAACGGTGGGCGGCGATGCAAATGGCAGGGCGGAGAGAAAAGGGTCGCCGCCTGATATGCACTAAAGGAAGTCACAGGAGCGAAAAAGCGCGGCTCAAGGCGCGACAAGTTCGAATGCGAAAATCCAAGAGATGAGGCTGTGAAAGTTGAAATGTTTCTAGCCGCTGATGTCGTAAGTAAAGCAGCTAACCGGGTCTCAATGAGGTCGCCCGTCCCGGGGACAACAAGTCTATGCCGCTCCAAAGCGGGAAGGACTCCCCGTGCCGATTGACACCGATATCCCGATATGGTCTGGATGAGTTTCGCATCGGCGGCCCCCGGTAAAGACCCGCTAGTCGGCAATCGCTCTGACAGATTTGAGCTAAGGAGAGAGATTCAACTATGGCTGAAGAAACGCTATCAGGTTTGACGCTGATCAACAGGGGCAAAGTGCGCGACATCTACGACTTGGGAGACAAGCTTCTGCTTGTCGCCAGCGACCGCATCTCTGCCTTCGATGTCGTTTTGCCGACGCTGATTCCGGACAAAGGCAAGATACTCACCGCCCTTTCTGTATACTGGTTCGATGTGATGAAGGATATCGTGCCGCATCATTTAATCACGACCGATACCGCCGGGTTTCCTGCCGCCTGTCAGCCGCACAAGGCCCAACTCGAAGGGCGCACCATGTTGGTTAAAAAATGCGTTCCCGCTCTTGTGGAGTGCATCGTTCGCGGCTACCTCGCCGGCTCGGGGTGGAAAGACTATCAAAACTCGGGGGCTGTCTGCGGAATCCCGCTGCCCAAGGGTCTGGTCGAAGCCGCGCGCCTGGACGAGCCGCTATTCACACCATCGACGAAGGCGCCTGTTGGCGCTCACGACGTCAATATTAGCTTTTCCCAGATGGTGGACAAAGTCGGACGCTCGGTTGCCGAGCAACTGCGCGATTACAGTTTGGCCGTCTATGCCCGCGCCCGCAAGATGGCTGAAGCCAAGGGAATTATCATCGCCGATACCAAGCTCGAGTTCGGTATCGACGGGGGCAAAGTCATCTTGATCGATGAACTGCTGACGCCGGACTCTTCGCGCTTCTGGCCTGCGGATGGTTATCGGCCCGGCAAGACACCCGATAGTTTTGACAAGCAGTATGTGCGGGACTATTTGACAAATTTGCCTTGGGACATGAAATCCCCGCCGCCGATCTTGCCCCCCGAAGTCGTGCGCAACACTCAGGAGAAGTACACCGAAGCCCTGCGGCGCCTCACTGCATGAATTGGGTTGCGATCATAGGATAGTGAGAAGCCCCCTTTTCATTCGAAAGTCGTATTTTGCGTGCCGACTTCTTCTTAATCTCCTACTATAGACTCTGTGATCGCGCGTTAACTTATGGTATTTCCGCACCCGAATCGTACCAACAGGCGCTTGAAAACCGGCCCGGGCCTAACGGAGGCAAAGTATCGCGCTTCTTGAGGAGCGATTGTGAGAGACAGTTTTGACAATCCCGTGAGGCAATGATGACTTTCCCATCCGAGCATGATTTCGCGCTGTTCTTATTCCAACTGTTTACCGTTCTATCTTTAGCCCTGGCTCTGGGGGAAACCTTTCGAAGATTAGGCCAACCAACCGTCATAGGCGAGATCCTCGCAGGGGTTTTGTTGGGGCCCTCCGTACTCGGAGCGCTGAGCCCCGAAACTTGGTCCGCCCTGTTTCCCGGGCCGCAAACCCAATTGCTCGGCAGTCTGGCCTGGTTCGGCAGCGTGTTCTTGCTCCTGGTGGCCGGAACAGAAGTCAATGTGGCAACATTGCACCGGGAAGGTCGAACGGTCATTTTTACTTCTATCTTGGGCATCGTGGTGCCATTTGGAGTTGGGCTCGCCTTCGCTCTCTGGCTGCCCGGGGATTATTTGGTGGATCCGTCTCGCCGTTGGCTTTTCGCGCTGTTCCTGGCAACCGCCATGTCGATCTCGGCAATTCCCGTGGTCGCCAAGATCCTCATTGACTTGAAAATAATGACCTCGGCAGTCGGGCACATTATCATGGGATCGGCGATCCTCAATGATCTTGTAGGGTGGATGTTCTTTGCGGTTATATTGAGCCAAATAGGTATCACGGAGGGGCAACAGTCGATTGTCGGCGTTATCGCTTTGACTGTCGGTTTCAGCGTTCTCTGTCTCACGCTCGGAAGAGGATTAACAGCGCGCGTTTTTGCCTTTTTCCACGGCCGGCGCCTACCGCCGGAGGGTATTTTGGGACTTGCCGTCCTGATGGCGTTCCTATGCGCTGCGCTGACTTCTTGGATTGGAATCCATGCAATCTTCGGTGCGTTCTTAGCCGGCGTGATGATCGGAGAAACTGGTGAGTTAAAAAATCATAGCTTGGACGTTCTGAGAAATCTAGTGCTGTCCATTTTTGCTCCGATTTTTTTCGCCACCATGGGAATGCGCGCAAATTTCCTCGCTCATTTCGACCTGCTGCTGGTGCTTGGAGTCTTGACCATAGCCTGCATAGGGAAAATAGCGGGTGGTGCCATCGGTGCCTATTGGGGTGGCATGAGATGGTCCTCGGCTTTGGCGGTCGGTTTCGGGCTTAATGCCCGAGGCGCCATGGAGATCATCCTGGCTTTTCTGGCTCTTGAGTACGGCTTGATCAACGAAAGGGTCTTCGTCGCCCTGGTCATTACAGCGGTCGCTACGTCCATTATGAGCGGACCGCTGATCAAGTGGGCGCTTGCGCGCAAGCCCACCCCTCGTGCGAGCGCCGCAAAGGCTTCGGCAGCGTAATGACTCCGTTATGATTTCGGAGACTAACCGAAAGGGACCTAAGATCATCTCCTCCGGTTAGTATTCTACTGGAGCGATCGAGCGGGGAGCCTACTCTTTTGGCGCGGCGCGAATCACGTTAGCGGTAGTTTCGCCGCTTTCCGAACCAACTTCGTGATAAATCTTACCCCCGCTGCGCTTGAACTCCTCGGCCTTTTCTTTCATTCCGGCTTCCAGCGCAGCCTGGTTCTCCAGCCCTTTTTGCGCCGCGTAATCCCGTACGTCCTGGGTGATTTTCATGGAGCAAAAGTGCGGCCCGCACATGGAGCAAAAATGCGCCAGCTTGGCGCCCTGGGCGGGCAAGGTCTCATCGTGAAAGGCTCGTGCCGTGTCCGGATCGAGACTCAAGTTGAACTGATCCTCCCAGCGGAACTCAAATCGAGCCCGGCTCAGCGCGTCGTCGCGCAGCTGCGCCCCGGGATGCCCCTTCGCCAAATCGGCCGCGTGGGCTGCAATTTTGTAGGCAATGACGCCATCCTTGACATCCTTTTTGTCGGGAAGGCCCAGGTGTTCTTTCGGCGTTACATAGCAAAGCATCGCCGTGCCGTACCAGCCGATCATCGCCGCGCCGATGGCGCTCGTTATGTGGTCGTAACCGGGCGCGATATCCGTCGTCAGCGGCCCGAGGGTGTAAAACGGCGCCTCGTCGCACTGCTCCAGTTGCTTGGTCATATTCTCATGGATGAGCTGCATCGGGACATGTCCCGGTCCCTCGATCATCACCTGGACGTCGTGCTTCCAAGCAATCTGAGTGAGTTCTCCCAGTGTTTCTAGCTCGCCGAACTGCGCTTCGTCGTTCGCATCGGCGATACAGCCGGGCCTTAAGCCGTCTCCGAGAGAAAACGCCACGTCGTAGGCCTTCATGATCTCGCAGATCTCTTCGAAGTGCGTGTATAGGAAATTCTCCTTATGATGCGCGAGGCACCACTTGGCCAAAATGGAGCCGCCTCTGGACACGATCCCGGTGATACGCTTAGCGGTGAGGGGAATGTAGCGCAAGAGTACACCGGCATGGATGGTAAAGTAATCCACACCCTGCTCCGCTTGCTCGATAATCGTATCCCGATAAATCTCCCATGTCAGCTCCTCGGCTTTTCCCTGCACCTTCTCCAATGCCTGGTAAATCGGCACGGTCCCGACGGGCACCGGCGAATTGCGCAGAATCCATTCGCGAGTCTCGTGAATGTCGTCACCGGTGGAGAGATCCATGACCGTGTCCGAGCCCCACCGCGTCGCCCAGATCATTTTTTCCACTTCCTCTTCGATCGATGATGCGACTGCGGAATTGCCGATATTCGCGTTGATCTTGACGAGAAAATTCCGGCCGATAATCATCGGCTCGGTTTCCGGATGATTGATATTGGCAGGAATAATGGCGCGGCCCCGAGCAACTTCGTCGCGCACAAACTCAGGCGCTACAAACTGCGGAATCGCAGCCCCGAAAGCGTTCCCCGCATGCGTGCGGGAAAGCGCTCCAGCAGCATCCTCTAGAGCTTTTTCACGCCCCAGGTTTTCACGAACGGCTATATACTCCATCTCCGGCGTAATGATGCCCCGCTTGGCGTAATGCATCTGTGTCACATTGGCGCCGGGCTTGGCACGCAGAATCGGGCGACGGGAGACATCTGGAAAGCGCTCCGTTTGCGAGCCGTTCTTGCCGTTGGCGGGCTTATAGCCCTGCGATGAGATCGGCTCCACATTCCCCCGGGCGCGGATCCACTCCAGCCGCAACGGCTTTAAGCCTTTCCGTATATCCGTATCGGCATGGGGATCCGTGTAAGGTCCCGAGGTGTCGTAGACTGTCACGCGTGATTCCACTTGGCCACCCTGCCCACCGTTTGCTACTCCGTCCCCTTCGGTTGAAAGGACAATCTGGCGCATGGCAACGCGCACGTCGGGGCAATTACGGCTTTGCACGTAAACCTTATCGGAGGCAGGCAAGGGTTGAGTCGTAATCCCGTTTTCGTTCGAACCATTGATTTTCTTGGCATCTGACATATGCAACCTCCCGGGGTCTTGCCTCGGCCCGCTTCCGCGGCCCGAGTTTGCCCCTCGATAAGCTAAACGTGCCGGTACGGTCTTACGTACTCCTCGTAAAGCTCTTCTTTGCCTTTTGCCGCCATATCGCGTGAACGTTGCATCAACACCTCTTTATCCTCAACGAAATCCACGCGGCTAAACCCGAGGTTTCCCGGATGAGTACCGGAATCCATGCGAATCGCATCGCAGGGGCAGGCCTCGACGCAGAAACCACAGTAGATGCAGCGCAACGTATCGATCTCATAAC
>JBFJTQ010000063.1:0-8263 GCA_041625275.1 Binatia bacterium
CGAAATAAAAACGATCAATCGTTCACTGTGCCATCTTCTTCAGATGGCTGGTTGTGAGCCTTGGAATTAACCCTCCCACGCTCCTGTCTTACTTTGTCGCTTGATCCAGGATGCTTCTAATTGCTTTTCGGTGTAACTCGTCCGTCGGTGCGGCGTCCGCGCCGGTTTTTCCTTTTAGTCCCTGCCAAAATTTCGCCTCCGAACCGTGACAGGCGACACACGTACCCGCGCGCGTCATCCGCTGCAGTTCCTGCTTGTTGAATGGCCGGGCACCTTCATGGTTAGTGGCTTGAATTTGCCTGCCCTCTTCGTCCACAATTTGTTCCATCTCGGTATCAATTGGTAGTTTATTGGCCTGGGAGAGGTAGATGCCGGTACCCAGTCCCAGGGCCTTCCGGCTCATGTGACAGTCGGCGCAGCTGCGTGACTCCTTAGTGATGGTGTGAGGCTGAATCGGATTCTGCGAAAAGCCCAAAGTGCCGTCCCGGGTTTTGTAAATCTTGTTGCTGACCAAGTTTTTCTTGCCGTTCATCTGGCTGAAAACGACCTGACAACCCGGAACGAAAGGGCTCACTTTGCCTTCCGAGTTGAGTCCCAAAACGGGCGTTTCCCAACGGAGATAAGAGCGTGACTCCTCCCACGAGAAAGCCGTCTTCTGTTGCTCGCTTCGTGTACCCGACTTGGTGGGGTCGGCGGGTGATTTGGTGTTGATCCAGTCACCGCTTGGCTTGCTGATATCCTGCTTGGCGTGACAGCCGTAGCATTGAGGCGCCCACTGGGCGTGGCATGCGTAGCACTCAAGCTTTTCCATATGGTTAGAGATCGCAACCATTGCCGTGTAGCCCTCCGGGGACAAGTTGGCTTTGACATCTGCCAGCTGCGGCACGACATGTTCCTTACCTGTCCGCTTGTTCGTAAGGACGACCTTCCCGTACTTCTCCTTTATATTGGTCAACGGGTTGCCCCAAGAGGTCTTATAAGTCGTGCGCGCATTCATGGTGCCATGACAGTCCTGACATTCAATCTCCACGGCTTGCCATTTTTTTGTGTAGATATTTCCGTCTCCATGTAGATCCGCTTTGGTGTGGCAATCGATGCAGGTCATGCCCCGCTGATAATGGATATCCGCCGTTAGATGGTTGTAATGCTTACCGTGCAATTGTGGCTGCTTACCGCCCGCTTTGGTGAATGGCGTGCCGTAGCCGTCGCTTTCCATGGTGCCGATAAAGCTGACACCCGTGCGCCCGCCGCGATTGTGGCAGTGAATGCACTGATACTCCGGAATCTTGTTCGTTATGCGGTGCAAGCGAGGACGGTCCTTCTGGTCTCTGGGAATAGCTTTATCGCCGCCCTCATAAGTTCCTGTATCCGAATAAACCATATGGCATGCGGCGCATCCGCTGGCGCGCCAGTCTCCGTCACGCTGGTGACCATCGCTCCAGAGATGACAGCGTAGGCACTGGTTGCGCAGATAGTCGTCGGCGGGGGAATTGTCTGGCCCTTCGGGCTTCGACGGATCGTACAGGGGGAGCTGCTTTAACGAGGTGACGGTCCCCAAGCCGCTCGACTTCGAATTCTGGACGTCATAAGTGGCATATTTCGCGGCTCGGTCCTGGGCGCCCCACGCATAACGCGTCCCGCTAATCTTGCCCGCCATAGTCGCGTGAAGAGAAGTCTTAACGTTTGCGACATCCTGAGGGTGGCACAGGCCACAAGTCTGATCAACCACACGGAGATCCGACGGATTGGCAAACATGCCCTGATGAGCCGCCTTAGCGTCGGTGGCTTTCGCATCGCCGCGGTGGCATTGCGTGCAAGTGAGATTACTCATCACCGGCCCCTCTCCGATCTTCTCGATCCCAGCATGGCAGGTAAGACATGCCTCCTGCGACTCTGCGGTCTCAAAAAAGACAAAAATTGAGAACACCAGTACGCCCAGCGTCAAGTGACGAAGCATGATGATTACCTCCATTTTTCTCTTTTTTTCAGGCTATCGGATAAGAGAATGTAGAACAACCCCTGAATCCGGGTTTGGTGTCCGGGCTTGGAGGGGAAGTTGCCTAAGTCAACTAAGTAAAAGGAACGATACCGCTTAATCCGAGATCTCATGTCGAAGGAATTCTTTATAACATGATGGCGCGGGTAATGATGGAAAGGGATAAAGATAAAGCGGGGTCGGACCAACGCAATCGATTGATTAGTGATGGAAATCGCGCAAACAATGCGGATTTGCGGAAGCGTCACAATTTCAACGAGCACACCGCAGTTGGGTCACCGAGGCGCTTAGGCGTGAGTTGGCGGGGCGAGACGATCGATGGTCCGAGGCGGTTGCCGTGGGCAGTTTGGCCTTCGTTGAAAAGGTTAAGGAAGAGCTTGGAGTCAAAGCCATGCATCGTACGGCCACGGGGGTGGACGGGACATTTACGCTGCGGGAATCATGTGAAGCTTATGCGAGTGTTTTTGCCGGCAAAAATGAGATGTTAAGGCTCGACAACAGCCGTTTTTAGGGGGAAAAATCCGAAATACAAGGCACATGGCGTGGTCCGACCCCAGAGATGGCCAGAGATGGAGATCGCGAGATGACCGATAGGGTTTCTGAAAGCGTCGTGAATCATCTGGCGCACGAATTCTGCGTTCTCTACAGCGATGAATTGGCCGAATACGGTTTCGGTGATCCGCATCCGTTTAGCCACGCTCGGCTTCCGGCATTTTGGAAGGAGTTCGTTGCGAGGGGTTTTGACCGCCGAGTCCCCATCGAAACACCGGAGATGTGCGATGAAACAGCGCTGGAGGCGTTTCACACCCGTGAGTATATCCAGCGCGTAAAGGATGCTTCAGCTTCCGGAGTCGGATACTTGGACTACGGCGACACTCCGGCGTTCAAGGGCGTCTTCGAAGCGGCATGCCGAGTCGTCGGAACGACATTAAAGTCTCTAAGGCTCATCATGGAGGAGAGGTACAAGCGCACGTTCTCTCCTCTTGGCGGGCTTCACCATGCCAGGCGAGGGCGCGCCGGAGGATTCTGCGTTTTTAATGATGTCGGCGTGGCCGTTGAGCAGTTGAGACGAGTCTATGGAATCCGCCGCGTTGGGTATGTCGACATTGATGCCCATCACGGCGATGGAGTCTTCTACGCATTTGAATCCGACCCGGAAGTTTATATCGCCGATATTCACGAGGACGGACGTTTTCTCTATCCCGGCACTGGCTTCAGCAACGAGACAGGTTCGGGCCCGGCAAAAGGGACAAAGCTCAATCTGCCGATGTTGCCGGGCGCCTCAGATGAGCATTTCATGAGTGCCTTTAGTGAAGTGGAACGCTTCCTGGAGGAGCACAAGCCCGGTATCATTCTCTTGCAATGCGGAGCCGATAGCATCGCTGGCGATCCGATTGCTCAGCTTTGCTTCTCCGCGCAATGCCATGCATACGCGGCGACACGGTTGAGAGCTCTAGCTGAAAAGCATGCGAAGGGGAAGTTGCTAGCAATGGGTGGCGGTGGTTACGATCTTTCAAATATTCCCGCTACTTGGTGTGCAGTCGTAGAGGCTTTGATTTGAGTAAGACGACCCGACGCTACGGTCGCTATGGGGAAAAAGAAAACTTGGAACAAGCGAAGCTTGGTCCAAGACAATCCGCCGACGTAAGTTTGGGAGAATCTGTTTACATCGTTTAAATGTGCTGCTTGTGAAGCGAAAACCCACGCTTCGTGTCAGACTTACCTGAATCTACTAAGTTCTGTTCGTTAAAGGGGGACAATGCTGCCTCATCCGAGAGCCCATCTCGCAGGACTTCTCTATCACGTGATGGCGCGAGCCATGATGGGCAGAAGAATTTTATAAAAGCAAAGGGACTATCAGTGCTTCACCAACGGTAGTGATTTGCGCCAGGTGCTTCATCTTCGACATGGCAGACGTCAGCATCCCAGGGGAGGGAGACTGCGTTAATCTTGCATGAAGGACAAACAGCAAAGCAATGAGTAAAGGCCTTTTGCGCCCTTACTGTTCGTCTGCGGGCGCTGGTAACAATGCTACATCCTCCGATCCAGGCTCCGGTACTGAATCGCCTCGGCGATGTGAGATGATTGAATCTCCTCCGATCCCGCCAGGTCCGCAATCGTGCGGCCGACTTTGAGTACGCGGCTGTAGGCGCGGGCGCTCAACCCCAATTTGTTGATGGCGGTTTCAAGCAGCTTTTCGGCGTCGTCGCGCACGGCACAGTACCTTTTAATGTCTCGCGTGCCCATCTGGGCGTTGGCGTGGATGTTCCTCTTCTCGAAGCGTTGGAGCTGGATGGTGCGGGCGGCGTTGACGCGCGCGCGAATAGCGACAGACGGCTCGCCGGCGTCTTTGCTTGCCAGGTCCTGATAGCGCAGCGTCGGGACTTCGAGTTGGATATCGATGCGGTCGAGAAGGGGCCCGGACACCTTTGAGCGGTAACGCTGGATCTGCAGCGGCGTGCAGATGCATTCCTTCTGGGGGTCGGTAAAAAAACCGCAGGGACACTGTTGCGTTGCCTTTTTGTCATTGGCTGCTCAGAGCCACAAAACCCATGTCTCTGAAAAATCCTAGACAAATTAAGACCTTGGGCGATCACATCCGACGGTGTAGACTTGATCAGGGTTTATCCCAAGGCCAAGTAGCGAAACGAGTCGGGGTGTCGGAGGCGACCATCTACAGGTGGGAACGCAATGAAACCTCAGCGCAGATTCATCATATGCCCAAGATTATAAAGTTCGTAGGCTACGACCCAGAGCCACAGCCCAATAATGTCGCGGAGGCCCTTCTCGCGGCACGAAGAGCCCATGGTTGGACCCGCCGACAGGCGGCCAAGGCCTTTGAGCTCTATGAGAGCACCTTGGCACGGGTGGAGCTGGGGAAAGGCAGAAGGCTAGCTCAAAAGACGCTGAGGAAGCTGACTGGCTTTCTTGGGATGAGGCCGACCACTTAGCGGCCATCCGTTGCTTCGTTCATCACGTCTCCGCGCAATTTATCAAGGCAAGGGTAAATTTCAAAACTTCGTTGTGACGTCTTGTGCGTAGAGGTGCCACGAGAATCGGTAATCCTCGTGGCGGCCCATTCCTTCCACTTTGTAATGGACTGAGACTCAAGGTAACCGAAAAAGAATATAGTCGATCGTCATGCGGTTTTTGATACCGGCTGATGGGAACCACATTTTGTCTTGGTCTCGTTTGAAGAGTCTGCACCTTACCAGTGACTTGGTGGCTTAGAACCCACAACGAGGAAAGGCCGCATGACGCCTTGGGCAATCTCACACATGCGGAGTGTCGGGAGAAGCTCTTAAAGGCCAGAAACTTTACTTTAGAACTGTCCACTTGACGGGGAAGCTTACGCCTTCCACCTGCTTGCACAGGAGTTGCCACCATCGTAATTGGTACAGAAGCTCTCAGGTGGTTACTGCGATCGGTTGCCATTAGTATCTGCTCTTTTGTAGGATCGTTCATAAAATCTCAAAGGAGGTATATATGCTCAAGTCGAAGACCAGAAATTGCGCGGCGGGCATCGGCACATTGGGATCGTGGATCATGATGGTTTTTTTGCTTGTGCCCGCCTCCACATTTGCCCAGGACATGACCCAGCATTTCGACGGCAAGACGATTAACATTATTGTCGGATCTTCCCCTGGTGGCGGGTATGACATAATTTCACGCCTGATCGCCAAGCATGCGCCAAAACACTTTCCTGGCAAACCTATTTTTGTCATCCGGAATATAACTGGATCGAGTGGTGTCAAAGGAGTGCAGTATATGTTTCGGGCAAAGCCGGATGGATTGACCGCAGGTCCTCATTACACCCATATGGTGATGAAGGAACTCGCCGGGGTGGACGTGCCCGGATTTGACGTCGACAAGTTGATTATTGTCGGGGCGTCAACATTCGTCAAAGACGACTACTCGATTTGTGCAGATAGGAATGTGGTTGGCTCATGGCAAGAAATGATGGCTCTAGGCCGTCCTTTAAGAATGGCTGCGCAGAGACCCGGGGGATCACGAACCGGGATGGGGGCCGAGTTTGTGTCTCTGGTCGGTGGACCGATCAAGATGATCTTCGGCTTCAAATCGACCAATGAGGAGTTGGCGGCGTTCTCTCGTGGGGAGACCGAGGTTGTCACCTGTCTCGGGCGCCGGTTGCCAAGGGTGTTCCCAGAGCTAGTTAAGAAGAAACGTTTAGTGCCGCTTTTCTGGTGGAATGAAAAACCGAGCAAAGAGTGGTTGGAAACACTAGGAAAACCAGATCCCTATTATATTTTCGACCTTCCGGGACTTGAGACGACAGAAGAGCAACGCGTGGCTTTCGAAACAGCAGTCGACATCCACCAGTTCCTAAGAGCATTTATGCTACCCCCGGGCACTCCTGATGCAATTGTCAAGGTCTGGCGAAAAGCCTACAAAGACACAACGGAGGATCCCGAATTCATAAAAGCGGCCGAGACAGCGGGGTATGATGTCGGATACGGATCTCCCGAAGATTATGAGAACCGGCTTAAGACGATAAAAAAATTATCACCGAAGGGATTTGAGTTTTTCCGCAAACTTGTGGGCGAGCGGTGATGACAATTCAATCCTGTTGATCATGCCGTGTGAACGCCTGAAACAACACATTCCACGGGAAGATTATGATCGAAGCCGCTGTCGGTGCTGCACAACAGCTTTTCTCACCGGGACCGCTCCTTGCCATGCTCCTGGTTTTGCCCATTGCGCTGCTGTCCGGTCTAATGCCGGGAGGCGGACTTCCTGTCTTGGTAGTGGTGTTAACCCTCGCAGTGCATTTGGACCCTTGGGTAGCCATCACTGCCGTGGTTTTCTACATGGCAGCCAATGATATCACTGAGCCTATTCCTGCGATTCTCCTAGGGGTTCCTGGTGCACGGTCAGCGCAAGCGACGGTGCTTGACGGTTACCCAATGGCGCAGAAAGGACTCGCGAGCGTAGCCTTGGGTGCCAGTTACACGACAACCATTGTGGGTGGGGTCGTGGGCGCTCTGGCGCTTCTTGTGGCATTACCGGTGAGCCGAGAGCTTCTCCAGCTATTCGGGTCGGCGGAGTTTTTTCTCCTTGCGCTGATGGGAGTTATGGCAGTTGCCGTGGTCAGCGCTGGTGCTTTGGTCAAGGGAATGCTGACCGCGGCATTTGGGATCGCCATCGCGATGATCGGTTTCACCGACCTCGGAGGCGTCCTCCGTGCCACCTTCGGGCTTGACTTCTATCTGTGGGACGGTATCGGCATTGTTCCTATCGTGGTGGGCCTCTTCGCCCTTCCGGAAGCTTTTGCACTTGTAGTCGGTAATACCACGATCGCACGCGAGCGGCTGGATATCTTATTAAAGGAATCCAAGTCGGATGTCTGGCGGGGCATGGGGGAAGCGTGGAAGCACAAATGGCTTATGGTTCGTTCGTCTCTGATCGGAGTATTCGTAGGGATGATGCCTGGAGTGGGAGGGAGCGCAGCTCACTGGATAGCATATGCCCATGCCCGCCAGACGGAGAAGGGAGGCACCGAGACTTTCGGGAAAGGGGATATCCGGGGAATCATTGCATCGGACGCAGCGAACAACTCTGTTGACGGGGGGGTCCTCATTCCCACGGTCGTGTTTGGGATACCGGGCAGCGGGGGCATGGCGATTGTGTTGGCGATCCTGGCTCTGACGGGGATTCCGCCGGGCCCGTCCATGCTTACTCGGCACTTGGATTTGACGATTAGCATGGTGTATACCATCGTTCTCGGCAATCTCGTAGTGGTGCCGATCATGTTGGGATTCGCGTCCTGGTTTTGCCGCATCGCTCTAATCCCGGCGAACGTTCTGGCTCCCATTGTCATCTGCATCGTGTCTCTATCCGCAGTCGCTACCAGCTCTTCGATCGGGGATTTAGTCGTAGTCCTTGCTTTCGGCGTCCTCGGCGTTTTTATGAAGCTCTACGGGTGGCCCCGCCCACCCATTCTAATTGCAGTCGTTCTTGCCGGCATCCTCGAAAGATTTCTTTGGATTTCGGTTAATAATTATGGCTTTTCGATGTTCGTGCGTCCCCAATTCCTCACCATTCTGGGCATGATGGTGGCGGCGATCGCCTTCGGTCTTCGAGCCCAGAGTGGTGCCCGGCGCGCAATGACTTCAATCACCCCCCTAAAGCCGGAGCCCGCACCGACGGGGAACGCTGATGGGGAGGCCATCGAAGGGGAACAACACAGCCGCAATAAAGGCTTGGAGAGTAAGCGTAGCACTGAAACTTTAGCTGCGAGAATTTCCC
>JBFJTQ010000064.1:0-8262 GCA_041625275.1 Binatia bacterium
AGCACATCCGGGTGACCGAGTTGACAGTGATTTTCGCTGTATGCCAACTCCATTTGCGCTAGTTGGCTTTGTGGATATTGGTGTTTCTTAATTTTTCTAACTATCTAATTTTGTTTAAGAATTATAGTTATCCACAGTTGTGGATAATCCTGTTTGTAACTTATTTTTATTTTCTCGAGGAGAATCGATGCCGGGGTGGTGTTGAACATGGTTGAGTTGTGGGAAGAAGCCCTTAGGCGGCTAAGAGAACTGATAGGAAAGCAAAGCTTTGAAACCTGGGTCAAGCCGATTCATTTCGTCTCTTTGACGAACGACGGAATTTCGCTCGAAGTTCCTAATAAGTTCTTTCGCGATTGGTTAACCGAGCATTATCTTGATCAGATTGTCGAAGTCCTGAGGTCGCTCCTGCAGCGCAAGGTGAGGGTATCGATCACCGTTAACAGTCGCCTGCAGACAAGCCCTCAGCATGAAACTTTTTCCAGAAAAGACGAGCGTGATCAGTACAAAGGGCAGCGGGCCAACAATCTAATTCCCAAATACACTTTTGAAAATTTCGTTATTGGCGCCAGCAACCAGTTTGCCCACGCTGCCTCCTTGGCTGTAGCGAATCAACCTGGAGAGCATTACAATCCCCTCTTCGTGTATGGCGGCGTTGGACTCGGGAAAACCCATTTAGCTAACGCCATAGGTCACCGCACCGTAGCTAACCGTCCCGGCCTCAAAGTGTTCTATCTCAGCTCCGAGTCTTTCATGAATGAACTGATTGGCTCTCTTAGACGCGACAAGATGGATGAGTTCAAAACAAAATTCCGCAATATCGATCTCCTCATCCTCGATGACGTGCAATTCATTGCGGGTAAAGAAAGAACTCAAGAAGAATTTTTTCACACTTTTAATTCTCTCTACGAGTCGCATAAGCAAATTGTCATTACCTCGGATAAGTTTCCTAAAGAAATTCCTGGCCTAGAGGACCGGTTAAGGAATCGGTTCGAGTGGGGTCTGATTGCCGACATTCAACCACCCGACATGGAAACCAGAGTCGCAATCCTCCAGAAAAAAGCAGAAGTTGAACAAATTGAGCTGCCCCATGAGGTGGCCTTCTTTCTCGCATCCAACATCGATTCAAACGTGAGAGAGTTAGAAGGCTCACTGACGAGGCTTGGAGCCTTTGTTTCGTTGACCAAAAGCACGATCTCAGTGGATTTGGCGAAGGAGGTATTGCATAACACGCTGAAAGGAACGCGGAAAGAAATTACCGTCGAGAGTATTCAGAAAACTATTTGCGATTACTACAACATTAAAATAGGGGATTTGAAAGCGAAGAGAAGGACAAAAAACATAGCGGTCCCCCGCCAAGTCGCGATGTACTTATGCCGCAAGTATACAGACACCTCTTTTCCGTCCATCGGTTACAAATTCGGCGGCCGTGACCATTCCACGGTTATTCATGCGTCCAAAGTCATTGAAAAACGCATCAAAGACGACCCTTTCATGCAAACGACCATTGAGAAGCTGGAAAGGACGCTGAATATTAGAAAATAGCTGTCGATAACCTGTCAGCAGCAAATGCGTCTGCTGTGGATAACAACCGATGAGTTTGTCATTGCAGCCAAATGAGGTAATACTGGGGGAAACGCGAATCAGTTAGCCACATGCCAACCTATTGGAATTATGGCATCAATCAGCCTTATGTACGTTATCCACAGCCCCTATAACTACTCCTTAATTAATTCTTATTAAGAAGACAGTAACAGGCAGGAGGAACTATGGAAGTTAAAGCTAAGCGGGGAGATCTTCTCGCAACGCTTTATTGGGCTCAGAGTATCGTCGAGCGCAGAAATACAATGCCCATTCTTGCTAATGTGCTCATTGAATCACGAGCGGGTCATATCCAAATTACTGCGACTGATTTGGAAGTGGGCGTTAGGGGTAGGCTCGACGGAGAGGTTGTTAAGGAAGGAAACATCACTTTGAGCGCAAAAAAACTCTATGAGATCATGCGCGAACTTCCAACGGAAGAAGTCCATCTAAAGAGACTTGAGAACGATTGGGTGGAGTTGCGTAGCGGTCGATCGGTGTTCAAGATTGTGGGAATGGACGCCCGGGAGTTTCCGAAGTTTCCCGAGTTCAGCAGCAAGGATCTTTCAACGACGCCGGCATCAACGGTGCGAGAAATGATAGAGAGGACCCTCTTTGCCGTGTCGACGGATGAAACGCGCTACAGCCTAAACGGCGTATTTGTTGAAGAGGAAAAAGGGGGCAAAGTAAGGATGGTCGCGACCGATGGGCATCGCCTGGCTTTTGAGGAGAAGTCAATTGGCTCCTTTGGTTTAGCGAAAGGCGCCATACTACCGCGCAAAGGGCTGGCGGAGTTGAAGAAACTCCTGGAGAGCGGGGCGGATGGGGTGGTATCGATTGGCTTTCGGGAGAATATGGGATTTATAGCAAAAGACAATGTAGAGCTCTTCATGCGGCTCATCGACGGTGAATTCCCCGACTATACGAAAGTGATACCGAAAGGGAATCCCAATATCGCCAAACTCGAACATGAGGAACTGCTGCAGGCCCTGCGTCGAGTCTCCATTTTATCTAGCGAAAGGTACAGGGGAATAAAGCTCGACTTTAAGGACGGGAAATTGGCCATCTCGGCCAATAATCCAGACCTCGGGGAAGCCGTCGAGGAAATAGAAATGGATTACAAGGGAAAACCTATCGCTATAGGTTTTAACGCCCGTTATCTAATTGATGTGCTTAATGTTTTAGGGGCTGACGGAGAAGTAGAGTTCGAACTGAAGGACGAAGTCAGTCCGAGCCTGGTTCGAAAAGGAGGAGTCGAAGGGTTCCTGTACGTGTTGATGCCTATGAGGTTGTGAGGCATCGAAGTGTCGTGAGATTACCCGATGCTGAGCGCGATAAGGGGGAGCATCGATGGGCCGATCCAGGCAGTCGGGGAATGGGTAGGTGTCGGAAGAAAGGTGACTAGCCTCGATATTTGCTGTCGAGATCGTACTTTTCCTGCAGGCCAACAATGGCATTGAAAGCATCGAATGGCATGAGTTCCTCAAGGATTGCCGCGGTCGTTCCGTCTCGGCGCAGAGTGGAATAAGTATTGCTCAAGGACTGGGCAACGGCGTAGATCGGGGCCAACGGCCATACGACGAGTTGAAAGCCAAGATCTCTAAGTTCCTGCGGAGCCATTAACGGCGTCACTCCACGCTCAATCATGTTTGCGACCAGAGGAGCCGGCACCTGGCGTGCAATTTCTTGCATCTCTTCCTTGCTTTCCGGTGCCTCAACAAAAACTGCATCTGCCCCTGCCTCTTTGAAGGCGATGCCGCGCGTGATAGCTTCGCTCAATCCGAGGGCCTGCCTTGCGTCGGTGCGAGCGACGAGATAGAGATCGCCCTTACCCCTTGCTTCCGTGGCCGCACGTAGTTTTTTCAACTGTTCGTCCAGAGCAATAACTTGCTTGCCTTTCATATGTCCACAGCGCTTCGGCCATACCTGATCTTCTAAGAACATCCCCGCGGCGCCGACTCGTATGAGTTCCTGAACTGTCCTGACGACGTTAACAGCATTCCCGTAGCCGGTGTCTGCGTCCACAATTACGGGAGTGTCAGTCACAGCACAAATCCGCTGCGCTGCGCCTAACATTTCCGTTTGCGTGAGAAGTCCAAAGTCAGGCTCGCCCAGCAGGGTCGCCGAAACGCTATAACCCGTGATAAATATCACCTCGAAGCCAACACGCGAGGCTATTTTGGCACTCAACGCATCATAGACTCCAGGCATGATCAGTTGTCCTTGTTCAGCTAGCAAACGACGAATCATTTCCGCCTTGAACATAGAGCCTCCTGGGTCATTAAAGGCCGCTACGGAGCGAAGAGAGAGGCTGCCAATGGTGGATTTTCCAGGGTTACGGGCGGGCGCCCTTGCTCACTTCCTTGGAGAACGACCAAAGCCGCGCTGCTGTCGTGGTTCTGGTTTGGGTGCGGCACGCAGTAGCTTTTCCGACTTGAGTCCCAAGACATCCGCACCATAGCGTGATTTATCCATATGGTCGCATCGCGCTTTGATTTTTTGTCGTATCTGATTACGCTTCATCATGTTTTGCTTGGCGATCTTTAGATCCTCGATATCAAGGGAGACGACCGTCTCGTGACCACGCAGGCTAAGGTTCAGGCTGAAATTGGAGCCTTGGCCTTCACGTGCGGAAAAGTCGATCCTTTTATCAATGGAGCGAATGATTTCACGCAGCAGAGCTTCTTCTTCCTGATAGACGCCTTTTCCAAACATCTCCCTTTCCTCCATTCTGTTCGGCTATTTGCAGCCGTCCGTTTCGCGGCAACTGACTCAGAGCGCCAACTGGGGGATGTGGCCGGGTTAGTGGCAACTTGGTGAATCTACGCCAAGCGCGGGTGAAGATCAATCACAGGAGAATAAATAGAGCTGTTGAGACCTAGAAGGTCTCCACATTGGGCCGGATATCGATTTCGTGCGTCCAAGCCACGCGAGGCTGTTTGAGGATTGAGATGATGGTTCCAGCAATAGCCTCCGGCGAGATAAGCGTGTCAGATGCCCGATCCGGTTGCCGGGCGCGAATCTTCGGAGTATCGATTTGACCGTCGACGATAACGTGAACAACGTGAATTCCCTTGGGGTGAAACTCGCGCGCCAGAGACTGGGCTAGCATGCGCAGCGAAGCCTTGGCGATGGCAAGGGGCGCAAAGCCTGCCCGCCCGCGCAGGGCGGCTGTTGCACCGGTAAATGATATGAATCCATGACCGGCCGCTAGCATGTCCGGAATAGCCGCCTGTGCCATATAAACGGCACCCATCACCCCGGCCTGAAACGACTGTCGAATCATCTCAGGGTCGAGTTGCAGAAATGGTGCGGAGCCGTAACCACTTGCATTATAAGCCAGAGCCGTGATTGAGCCGAACACCGATCTCGTCTTTTCGACTGCCGCCAATACATCTCGGGGCTCAGCGAGATCCGCGCAGGCCACCAATGCCTTCCCCCCCTGACCTCTAATCTGATCAGCGACGGGCTCACAGGACTCGGCACGGCGCGAAATCAGGGCCACTGCGTAACCATGAAACGCAAAGGCACGCGCCAATGCCGCTCCCAAGCCAGGCCCGACGCCTGCAACAACGGCAGTTTCCATCGTTATTTCAGCTCCGTGGGGACAAACAAATGATCCATGGGCATTGGTCGAGCGATGAGCCCCTGCTCGAAGGAGTACTGCATGAGCGTCTCGATGTTCTTTCCATTGTGCTCGCCCAGCCCATAGATCCACGGATCGGGGCCAAGCAAATCCTGTTGCTCTTCTAAGCTATGGAGGAACCAGGCTAGCGGGACGATTCTTGGATTCTGCATTCTCTTGTAGCCGATTTGCTTGGCTTGCTCAAAAGCCTGCAGCAAGTTACTGGGAACCCAGGGATGTTTGTCGACGATCTCCTGCCGAATCGCGGTCGTGTGCATAATCGGGAAAATACCCGTGCGCTCATAGTAACGGACTTCCAGTTCCTTGTAGTTGTTGAAAAGCCGAGTGACCCGCCGGTCCTTATCTAACAGAGCTTGCATGGTTTCTGGGTGTATCACGGCGTCAAGTTCCCCCGCGAGAAGCATTTTCTCGACACTTCGACCCCCTGGAAGTCGAACCATCGATAGATCCGCGGGCGGCGTGAACTCTACTTCCTCCTCGTCTTGCGTGAACCACTGGATTGTACGGTGTGGCACCTCATACTCGTGCTCGAGAATACCCCGGACCCAGAGGTTGGTCGTGGCGGAATAGTTGCGCAAGCCAATCTTCTTGCCGATCAGATCATTCGGTTCGACAATGCCTTTACTCGTATTTACGAAAATGAAGCTGTGGCGGAAGCGGCGGTGGAGAAAGACCGGTATGGCCGCGAAGGGCAACCCGGCACTTTTTGCGGTGAGGTAATTCGACATCGACAGCTCCGCGACATCAAACTCGCGGTTGCGGAGCATGCGCCAATGACGGACATCTGAAGTCATATCCGTGAGGACCGTGAGTTCAATCCCGTCCGGCTTGACGGTGCCTTCTTTCAGTGCACGAATGATCTCGTAATCACCACAAGCCAACGTCAGATGCAGTTTATTAATCATGAGGCCTATCTAGCACGCTTTCTGGCCCTTGCCAATGAAGCCGGCGTTGGTAAATGAATTGACTAGGTCAAAGGTCTCTGCTATGACGCATGGAACTTAAAAGAGGTCGAAAGGGGTCGTCGATGAAACAGGTTTGTTTTTTGCTCTCGCTATTTCTCTTGATTCTATGGGACGCTTCATCCGCGTCGGCGCAATTGAAGACGCGTATCAACTGGACGGCCGTGACGGGAGCTCAAAGCGGCATGTTCATGGCCCATCAGGAAAAATTATTTAAGAAAAACGGCCTGGACGTCGAGTTTCTCCATATTCCATCGAGTTCAAGGGGCATACAAGCCATTCTTGCCGGCGAGATTAACTTTTCCTTTATGGACGGCTCGAATGCAGCCCAAGCCAATCTTAAAGGCGCTAACTTGGCCTTGCTTCTAGGCGGCACGAACCGGATGGTCTTTTCCCTCATGGCGAAGCAGGAAATCAACACGGTCGCCGATCTCAAGGGCAAGAAGATCGGTATCACGCGCGTCGGTTCTTCGACCCACACGGCGGCACTGCATGCTTTGGGTCAAGGCGGCCTCAAACCCACCGATTATCAAATCCTGCCGCTGGTGGAAGTTCCTAACATTTTTACGGCGTTGGTTGCCGGTCAAATCGACGCCGGAATCGTTTCGCCGCCGACCAATAGCCGGGCCCGAAAAGCAGGGTTCAAGGAACTGGTGAATTTGGCCAAGGAGGGACCGGAGTATGTTTCGGTCGCCGTCGGCGCGAGCCGTTCTTACGTCAAAGCAAACGAGGATATAGTTCGCCGCGTTGTTCGCTCCTACGCTGAGGGAATTCAGATGTTCAAAAACAACAAAGCCGCGGCTCTAAAGATGATTGAGAATCAACTCAAGGTAAAAGATACGGATATTCAGGAAGACACCTACAATCAGTTTCAGGACTATCTGCCTTATCCTCCCTATATCAGCCGCAAGGGGATGGAGAACATACTTGCGGATATTGCAGAAAAGACCCCTGCCGCCAAGTCCGTGAAGGTGGACGAGTTTCTGGATATGCGCTTTATTGAAGAGCTGGAAAAAGAGGGATTCTTCAAAAAGCCGGCCGGTAAGTAAAACGCAGGTGTAATCGCGTCAGTATCGGATGGTCCGGAAGTTTAGCTCGATTTGCGGAACTTCCTCGCGCGCCTGACGAAGTAATCCCACATCGATCCCAGCCGGTGCGGCGTATAGATCTGTTCATACTTTAACGTCGATTCTTCATCGCTTGTCCATGAAGGGTCCCCGGAGGCCGTGGCGAGCAATTGAATGCGCGCCGCCTTCTCCAAAAACACAGCGTAAAGTGTCGCGAGTTCGATGCTTTCACCGACTACGGTAGAGCCGTGGTTTTTCATGAGAACGGCGCGGCATTTGCCAAGGGTCTTGGCGACTTCGACACCCAGTTCGGGTGTTCTAATCAAGGCGCTCGTATAATCGAACAAGGGCAGGCCGTCATAAAAGATGTTCCCTTCGTGACTGATGGGGCGAAGCGGCTGGCGCAGGGAACCCAGGGCAATCGCATAGGGGGGGTGCGAGTGCACGACGCAGTTGACGTCGGGGCGCGCTTTATAAATTTCCGTGTGGATGAAAACCTCCGAATGGCGTTCGTATTTCCCAACGACCTTCTTCCCATTCAAATCGACCTCGATGAGATGCTGCGGCCGGATTTCCTCGAAGCCGAAGCTGTGGGGCTTCATCAGAATTCGATCTTTTCCCGGCATGCGCACGGAAACATGGCCTAAAATATTGTCCCAATGGCCCTCGTGAGCCAATATGTTGCAGGAATACGCCAACGTTTCTTTGAGCTCTTTGATGCTTGCCATGCTGTCTCCTTCGTTTAGTGTAGTTAGAGTCGAATTGTCACCCGATCGGTTTAGGTTGCGGCGCGCAATCGGAATCGTTGGATTTTTCCAGTGACGGTCTTGGGTAGATCGTCGACGAACTCGACCCAGCGGGGATACTTGTACGGCGCGAGCTTGTTTTTGACGTGGGTTTGGAGCTCGACCGTCAATGCGTCGCTGGGCGCAAACTCGCTCTTTAAAATCACATAGGCCTTGGGCTTCACCAACCCGTCGGCATCGTCCTGGCCGACGACGGCCGCCTC
>JBFJTQ010000065.1:0-8261 GCA_041625275.1 Binatia bacterium
AAAACGGCCTTGACGATACGAGCCGTGTCGTATGATTTGACACTGATAATGATAAAGTCGAATCGGCCGGAAATGTCCTTCAGATGAGTCGCGAGATGGAATCCAGTGGCATAGTGTTCGCCCCAGATGCCATCCATCCGCAGGCCAGTGGAGCGAATCGCGTTCAGATGCCATTCGCGCCCCAGCAAGGTCACATCATGGCCCGCTTCTCTAAGCAGACAGCCGAGCGCCGAACCGATGGCTCCGCACCCCGCGATTAAGATCCTCGCTTCAGAGGGCATTCGAGAGCAGGGCAACCCAATGCCGATCAGAATGTCGGCGGGGTCAAGGTTTTGTATTTGTGGTACGTACTGAGGACGCCCGCCGCGTAGTCCAGGGAAAACCCAATCTCATTTTTTAAACGGTTCTGAAGCTCCGTGGGGCCAAGGTTATAAGCGATCAGCGCGATGGTCAAGTTTTGAAAATAGGTCTTCAGAGCGTGAAGGTAATGGATGCCGAGCTTGATGTTTAGCAAGGGATCATCCAACAGTTCCACTTGGAATCCCCTCGACAGGGACGCGGACGCCAGTCCGATTTCCTGAATGAGGGCCTTGCCAGTGCTGGGCATGATCTGCATAAGCCCTCTCGCGCCCGCGGGCGAGACTGCGGCGTGTTGGAATTTACTTTCGACGTCGATCACCGCCAGGATGAGTATCGGGTCAAAGCTGTATCTTGTGCTCTCTCTCAGGATAGCGCTAGAAATCTTCCAAGCCTCTGGCTCCTCCATATCGGGCCGATTCGACTTCAAAATGGAGTAAATTTTGAGCAGACCCTTGTGACGCTGCTTTATCGCGGCTGACGCCGGGTCGTTTGTATCGGGCTTTTTTGCCGTAAGAAAATCACTGGGTGAAAGCAGCAGTCCGGAAATGAAAAGGACCGCGATAAGCGCAATCTTGACGCAGGATTTACTCCATCCTACATTCTCGGCGAGCGTCGGGTCGCGGCGTTCTTCCATACTCTAATCCTCAAGAATGTCTATTAGTTGTGGTGGTGACAGGATGGTAGCTACAAAAGCTATGGGTTAGCTATCAAACGGGAGCGGTGTTGTCAAATGAAAATGAAAGAAATTTTGCCCTGTGACAGTTCATCAATCGCTCAGAAGTCGAGGCCAAAACAATTAGGGGTCGCCCAGAGAGGCAACTCGCGCCCCCTCCCTTGCAGGCCGAAACGATCTTGTGCCGATTACCGCAACGACAAGGTCCAAAAATCACAAGGGCAGGGGGGAGCCCCTGCCCTTGTGGATAGATAGAATGAGTTCGCTTTCGGTAGGTTACCTTCCCGTGCGCGCCAGCGAGTGCACCCAGCCCTGCATGCGCGACTTGGCGTTCTGAATATCCTTGTCGCTGAACCATTTCTTCAGATCGACTCTATCGACGGGATAGACGGGACGCATGAAGTCGTTCTCGTAACCGAACGGGACGGTGGCGTCGATGCCCATGCCCCCTTCGAACGTCGTGTTGGAAGCCGTCCATTCCTTCTCGCCCGCCGTCATACGCTCCGCAGGCATGAAGGTTTGCCCTCGGCCGCCGGGGAGAGGGTTGATAATGTCGGTCTTGGGATTGACGCGAGTGGTCAAGCACCACATCACGTCGTCCATGTCGTACGGATCGCAGTCAGCGCTGACGGCGATAACCAGTCGGGAGCCCTGCGACGTGGCCAGAATGGCGGCCATAAAGTTTCGCTGCCACCCCTCGTCGATCTTGTTGCGTTTCTTGACCTGGATGATCGCCCCGCCCCAGTCGGTCATGCAGTAAGGGATGTTGACATCCATGATGATGCCGGGCTGCATTCTTTCACACAGCACAAACATCGACGCCTCGCGAACCGTCGTATCGATGTTATGATCATCGAGCGTGTGGACGCCGAGCGGGAAGATGATCGGTTTGGACTCACGCCTCCGTGTAGTGACGGCGGTGACGTGGAACGTCGGCGCTTTATAAGCCTTGCCCATGTACCCCGCCCATTCCGGGTGGAAGTGAAATCGGCCTTGAACACCGGCCTTCTCAGACTCCGCGGTCTCAAAGCGGCGATCCCGAGGATTGACGTATCCTTCAAGGACGACCTCCGCGTCGGCGACGGATAAGGCGTCGACCGTGCGGGCTTTGACCAGGCGAACCGGAGATCCCTGGACCGCACCCGCGATACCGACTTCGTCGCAGCCCTGCGGCAGAATGACATAGTCGAAGGCGGCGCCGGCCAAGAGCGTGCAAGATGGCGGTAAGCCGAAGTTCATCGTAATTGGGATGAGCTTGTTGTCTTTGTAAAACTTCGTGACGACTTGCCACATGTGCGAGCCGGGCGAAATCTGAAAGGTGCCAATGTTGCCCCAGCGAAAGTTCATTCGGTTGTAACCGAGGTCCGTGCCGCCAGCGAAGAATTCGCCTGCCACCAACCGGTTACCGGACCCGACGGTCAACTCCGGCTCGATGTCGGTATGACGGATCGGCACCACGTACTCGTTGGCGTCGGCAGGTTTCTCGTAAACTTCTTCCTGCACCGGGGCCTCTTTTTGGTCGACGATCACGGGCGGCAGCGGATGGTTGATCGCGTGAGCCAATTTTCTTGTCCGGTCCGCGTGGTCCTTCCAGCCAAACAGTTTACCGATGACGTTCATGTCGCCGAAGAGATTGGTAATGCAACGATGATTCGGCTTCCCTTTGACTTTGTTAAACAAGATGGGACACCCGCCATCCATTTGTTTTTGAATGCCGGTAATCTCCAAGTTGGGGTCGACCTCCGTGTCGGTTTCGATAAGGTCGCCATTTTTTTTGAACCATTCAATGGCCCCGCGCAAGTCTCTCACGGCCTCCAGCGGAGCGCCCTCTCTCTTTTCAGCTTTCGCCATTGGTATCCTCCAGTTTTCTATTCGCCACTCTCATTGGTTTTGCCTTTTGATTCTTCATAAAAACTCACCCAAACCTCTGATATTCCACGAAATTCTTGGACCGATTCTGTGGGGATAATCTTACGGATACGGGGTGCCAAAACGATACCTACGCTTATATGACATTCGATGAAAAGTCAACGAATGCGCGGCGGGGCAGGAGCCCAATTTGAGTGTGCACGGTCGTTGTGGAGCTTGAACGCGTCGCGGTTGCGGGGATATCGGGCCAAGCAAGTACTTTACAGATGACATCTGGCCTGCTATCAGTTTGGGGTTCTTTCCTAGAGTTAGTCTCGGGAGTTGTCTATGGCGAATAGTCACCAACGTTCGAAACAGGACTGGCTGCTGTGGGTCGGTCTTTTATGTTTTTTCTTTTCGGGGGTGGCGGGCCTGGTTTACCAGGTGGTTTGGACTCGCATGCTCACACAGATTTTCGGCAATACGACCTATGCAATTGCAACCGTGCTGTCGGCCTTCATGGCAGGTCTGGCCATTGGCAGTTATGTGTTCGGCCGCATCGCTGACAGAGGCAAGAACGACTTTCTGCTCTACGGAATCCTGGAGGCAGGGGTTGGAATCTATGGATTCGCCGTGCCCTGGCTCTTTGAATTCGCCCAAAAACTCTATGGACCCATTTACGGTCTCAATGAGTCCTATCCCTTCGTCTTTAATCTCTTGCTCTTCTTTCTCTCTTTCGTTTTGCTGGTATTCCCTACGCTTCTCATGGGCGCGACCATGCCGGTCCTCAGCCGCTTTTTTGTGCGTAGCTTTAGCGAGCTGGGCCGACGCGTTGGAGACCTCTATGCGACCAACACACTCGGGGCGGTGATCGGGTGCGCGGTGGCCGGCTATTTGTTTATCCCGATGTTAGGCATGCGCCGAACTGTCTTTTTTGCTGCGGTCACTAACCTCATTATTGCCTTGGTCATTCTGGTTGTGGACCGGATTCGCGAAAAAGGCCCCATCGAATTCGCCGGACCGGTTGAATCGCCGTCGCTCCAGGGGCAGCGGAGCAGCGAAGCTCCCTCCTGGATTGGCTGGGTGGTCCTGACCGCGTTCGGACTATCGGGTTTCGCGGCGTTGATTTACGAAAATGCATGGACGCGTGCGTTGACGCTCGTTATTGGAAGCTCCGTTTATTCGTTTACCACGATGCTCGTGACTTTTCTCATCGGTTTGGCGCTGGGGGGATTCTTTTACGCGCGCTTCATGGGTGAGCGTGAAGCCCGGCTGAGCACCTTCGGTTTGATCGAACTGTGGGTCGGTTTGACGGCACTGGCGACAATCCCTCTGTTCGAAAAATTGCCCTTGATCTTCGTCAGGCTGCTGCACGGTTTTGGAGATTCTTTTGATGTGTTTCTTTCTTTGCAAATCTTTCTCTCCGCCCTGGTCATGTTTTTACCGACGGTCCTCTTGGGATTGACCTTCCCGCTGGTCGCAAAACTTTTTACTCAAAATCTCTACAAGGTAGGCAGCGGCGTCGGCAGTTCGTATGCCGCCAATACCCTTGGCGCCATACTTGGCGCTTTTGCTGGCGGCTTCATTTTGATCCCCTGGCTGGGAGTGCAAAACACCATCATCTTTGCCGTGGTGACCAATCTAGTGATCGGCGCCTTGCTCGTCGTGGCCGATCCGCGGCTATCCGCTCTGCCACGGATGACGTTGGGACTGGCGGTCCTCATCTTGGCGCTCATCGTGCCCTTCAGAGTTCAGAGGTGGGACCAGCATATTCTCACTAGCGGAGTGACGATTTATAACGATCGATATGAAAATTTGCCCACGGATTCCTTGCGGCTGGAAGAGATGAAAAGGGATGACGTCGTCTACTACCGTGAAGGCCTAACGGCTACCGTGAGCGTCCATCGAATCGCGGGCAGCGACTACATTTACTTCCGATCGAACGGCAAAATCGACGGCTCTTACGGCGATGCCTTGAGTCAGCTCATGACGAGCTTCATTCCGATGTTTCTTAACCCTCAAGCCGAAAAGGCCGTGGTTATCGGTTTGGGAACCGGCATGTCCGCACACGCCCTGGCGGCGTTCAGTTCGCTGAAAGAAATCGAGGTATTGGAAATCGAGCCGGCGATGATCGAAGCGAGCAAATTCTTCGACCGCGTTTCCGTCAAGATCGACAAACTTCCCGAGGGGGTCAGTTTCCCGACGCGGCCGGGCGGCAGGATCTGGTACGAGCCGGATACAAAACTCCTATTCTACAAAGGCGTGATGGAGGATGACGAGCGCTCCAAGCTGATGGAATTATCTCAGGTCCGCGACTATCGCGGGGCGATCGACAATTTGTTCCGCAAGGCGCGCAATTCACGTCACAGAGGCGTGTTGGAGGACAAGCGCGTGCGCGTGATACCGACGGACGGGCGTAACTACATTCTGGCAACGCCGACGCGCTACGACGTCATTACGGCGGAACCATCCAATCCCTGGATCGCGGGTATCGCCAATCTGTACACGCGAGAGTTCTACCAAGTCATCAATTCCAAACTCAAGGACGACGGCATATTCGCCCAGTGGTTTCACAATTATTCTATGTCGCCGGACGACTTCCGCATGGTCTTCCGCACGTTCGCCGAGGCCTTTCCCCATGTTTCTCTGTGGAGCATGAAGGAGAGCGATTTTCTTCTCGTTGGCAGCAAGAAGGAGCAGGTCTTTAATTACCCGGCGCTCAAGGCTCTGTACGACAAGAACCCAACGCTTAGGTCCGACCTGGACTACTTGAATTTATCGGACATCTACGCGGTCCAAGGTTTTTACCGCATGAACCGGGATGGTTTCTTGGCTTTCTCCAAGGGCGCCGATATCAATACGGACGACGGGGCGGAGTTGGAGTTCTCGGCGCCGAAAAACCTGCGCCGGCCGACCACCGATCTGAACCGTAGACTGATGACGCCGCATACCATCGAGGCCCCGTGGTTGAAATCCCGGCCTTTGCCGGTCCCCGAGGCGATGCATCATTACTATCTCGCGGAATCCTATCGCGCGAGCGTATGGAACAGCAAAGCACTGATCGAGCTGGAACAGGCCATTCGGTTGGAGCCGAAGAACTCGAAGTTTCACTTGCTTCAAGCGCGGATTCTTTTGGACCAAGACAAAAGCGCGGAGGGCGCCAAGGCCCTATTCATCGCCTTGGAGCGCGATGCCGGCGTGATCCGGGAAGTGTTGGCCATGAGTGATGACCTTTACTTGCCCGAAGCGAAAGCGCTCTACACTAAAGTGATCGAGATGGGCACCAAGGAGGTTCTGCCTTATTTGGGGTTGGGTAATATTGCCATGCATTCCGGCGATTTAAATGAGGCGGAGAAATGGTTTGCCCGCGCGCGATCGATCGAGCCCGAGCACCCCGCCGTGCTTTTGGCTTGGGGACGATTAACGGCGCAAAAAGCGTCGCGTCATAAGGAAAAAGCCCAAGCCAAAGAGTTAACGGAAGAAGCCAAGGGGCTGCTTGAGCGATCGCTGGCGAAAGGGGAGAATTCCGCAACGCTCTACTCCGAGTTGGGCGAGGTGTATACGAAATTGGAAATGTGGGAAAAGGCCGTGGATGCCTATAACGAGGCATTGCGCTTGAGACGGCGGAGAAACGATTGGCGCCTGTCTTTGGGGCAGGCCTATGCCAAGATGGGGAAATACCGCGAAGCGGAACGTAAATATCGAGAGGTGCTGGCCTTCAGCCCCGAGGACACCGATGCCTGGAAAGGCCTCAGGGATCTGGGCAAGAGATACTGATTCCCGCCTGGCGAGAAAAATGCTGCACGAGCGCCTCGGCGATAAGCTGAGGGCGCTCGCTTTTTTTAAGCCTTTGCAGATGAGAGCCTAAACATTTATTGTAGTCGAAATTCGACAACCGACGAGGAGACAGAGATGTTGACAGAAACGATCGGCGTCATCGGCGCGGGGAAAATAGGATCCGCGATTTTGCGGGGAGTCATTCGGGCGGGTCTCGTGCCTAAAGAAAAAGTCATTGCAAGCGATATCAGCGACACACTGCGGCAGGCCGCCGCCGACGAGCTCGGTATTAGAGTCACGCCGGACAACGGCGCCGTCTGCGACTTCGCGAGCATTGTCATCCTAGCCGTCAAGCCCCAGATCATCGACCCGGTGGTCAGAGAAATCGCCAAGAAGGTGGCCAAAACGAAGCTCGTCGTCTCGGTGGCTGCGGGTGTGCCCATATCGCGGATCGAAGCCAATCTAACGGCAGGGGCGCGCGTCGTGCGGGTGATGCCGAATATTCCCTGCGTGGTTGGCGCCGGCGCGTCCTGCTACGCGGCGGGCGCGCACGCGACAGCGGCGGACGCGGAAAAGGCCGCATTGATTCTCAACAGTTTTGGCACCGCCCTGCCGGTGGAAGAGAAGTACTTGGACGCCGTGACGGGCCTGAGCGGCAGCGGGCCGGCCTATGTGTTTGTCTTTGTCGAGGCCCTGGCCGACGGCGGGGTCCAGGCCGGTTTATCGCGCGAGGTGGCGCTCAAGCTGGCGCTGCAGACCGTTTACGGCGCGGCGAAACTCGCCATCGAGAGCGGTAAACATGTCGCTCAGTTAAAAGATGAAGTGGCCTCGCCCGGCGGGACGACCATAGCCGGTCTTTACGCGCTGGAGCACCACGGCTTCAGAGGCGCGGTGATGGATGCAGTGGCCAGCGCCACACGGCGGTCGCAGGAGTTGGGTCAGGGGTCGTAAACCGGCGGGCCGCGGAGTTTGCCTTTCGCCGGACGTGCTACATCGAGGCTCCATGGTTATCGCGCACGCAACTTTTCACTCCCACGGCAGGCACGCGAATCGAGCCGTGTCTGATGGCTGCGGTGGGGGCAAGAGAAGCCGACCGCTGCCAAAACATGCCGCTGATCTTACGTCCGACCAAAAACCATGAATTCGGATCAGATTATTATTTTTTCTGTCCTGTTGGGAGCGCTGGTTCTCTTCGTTGTCGGCAAGTGGCGCTTCGATATGGTTGCCGTCTTGGCGCTTCTCGCCGGTAGTATATCGGGCGTCGTCCCCGCGGATCAGGCTTTCTTGGGTTTTGGCCATCCCGCGGTGATCACGGTGGCCGCGGTGCTCATTGTCAGCCGCGGGCTGTTGAACTCTGGGGTCGTCGATAGCATCTCGCGTCTGCTCTCCCGCGTCGGCGAGAACCGCACCCTTCAGGTAACCAGCATGACGGTGCTGGTGACAATCTTTTCGGCCTTCATGAATAACATTGGAGCGCTGGCGCTTCTTCTCCCGGTGGCGGTGCGGATGGCGCGCAGCAGCCGTCGTTCTCCTTCCTTTCTTCTGATGCCCATGGCATTCGGGTCGTTACTCGGAGGGATGACCACGCTGATCGGGACGCCGC
>JBFJTQ010000066.1:0-8256 GCA_041625275.1 Binatia bacterium
CGGATATTACCAAAGCCAAGCAGGTGTTGGGGTGGGAACCTAAGGTATCGTTGGAAGTGGGCCTGGCGAAAACCATCGATTACTTTCGCCAGCGGCTGAAGGAGCAAAACGCATGAAGTGCGTCGTCACGGGCGGTGCGGGCTTCATTGCGTCTCATGTCGTAGACGCTTATATTGAGGATGGGCATGAAGTTCATGTCATCGATGATTTGTCGACCGGTCAGAAGAGAAATCTCAACCGGAGAGCCAAAGTTCACGTCCTCGACATCGCGACGCCGGAGGCAGCCGCATTGGTGCGGGAAATCAAACCGGCGGTCTTGAATCACCACGCCGCGCAAATGGATGTGCGCTGTTCCGTCGCGGATCCCATGTTTGACGCGCGCATTAATGTCGTCGGCTTCATCAATCTTCTTGAGGCGGCGAAGGACACGGGCGTGAGGAAGGTGATTTTTTCGTCGTCTGGAGGCGCGGTATACGGGGACCAGGAACCGATCCCTTCCAGCGAGGACCATGCGACGCTGCCTTTGAGTCCCTACGGCGTGAGCAAGCTCGCCGGCGAACTGTACCTCCGCTACTACCAAATGGTTTTTAACGTGCCCTACGTCGCCCTGCGGTATGCCAACGTCTATGGGCCGCGTCAATCCAGCAAAGGCGAGGCTGGCGTGGTCGCCATCTTCGCGTCCCAACTCCTTTCCGGGCAGGGGCCGACGATCAATGGGGACGGGCGCCAGACTCGCGATTACGTTTTCGTCGCCGACGTCGTCAGGGCAAACCTCGCGGCGCTGGAGACCGATTATGTCGGCCCCGTGAATATCGGCACCGGCAGGGAGACCGATGTTGTGACGATTTTCGAGCTTTTGCGCCAGGGTGTCGGCGCCGCCGTTGAAGCGGTGCACGGCCCGGCCAAACAGGGGGAACAGCGCCGGAGTTGTCTGGAGATCGGACTGGCGCGGAAGGCTTTGGGCTGGGCGCCGGAGATAGATCTCAAAACGGGCTTGGAACAAACCATTGCCTATTATCGCGGGGCGGGAACGGAATGAGTCTCGGACAGATCAGAAATTTTTCCATCATCGCTCATATCGATCATGGAAAATCCACGTTGGCCGACCGCCTGCTGGAGTTTACCGGCGCGGTGACGGAGCGGGAAAAGACCGCCCAGATCCTGGACAGCATGGAGCTGGAAAGAGAGAGAGGTATTACGATTAAGGCAAGCCCGGTCTGTTTGCGTTATCGCGCAAAAGACGGCAGGGAGTACAAGCTGAATTTGATCGATACCCCGGGCCATGTGGATTTCACTTATGAAGTTTCCCGCAGCCTGGCGGCTTGCGAAGGGGCATTGCTGGTGGTGGATGCAGCCCAGGGCGTCGAGGCGCAAACCGTCGCGAATGTTCACATGGCGCTCGATCACAACCTGGAGATTCTCCCGATCATCAACAAGATCGATCTGCCGAGCGCCGATCCCGAGCGGGTGAAAAAAGAGATTGAGGATGTGATCGGTCTGGACGCTTCCAATGCCATTTTGGCCAGCGCCAAGGAAGGAATCGGTACCGAAGAAATTCTCGAGGGGATCATTCATCAGTTCTCCGCGCCTCAGGGTCTGCCCGACGGCCCGCTGCGGGCGTTGATCATCGACAGCTGGTTTGATCCGTACCATGGGGCGGTCGTGATGTTGCGCGTTTTCGACGGCGCCGTGAAAAAAGGAAAGCGCATTCGCATGATGTCGAGCGGCCGCGTTTTTGAGGTCACCCGGCTCGGAGTCTTTGCACCGGGGCCCCGCGAAGTCGAAGAAATCAGCGCCGGGGAGGTGGGGTTTCTGATGGCGGGCATCAAAGAGGTCTCGGATACCCGAATTGGTGACACGATCACGTCCGACGAACGGCCCGCGAGCGGGCCCTTGGCCGGTTTCAAGCCGCTCAAGCCCATGGTCTTCAGCGGACTGTATCCGACGGACGCCAACCAGTACCAGGGGCTGCGCGATGCGCTGGAAAAGCTGCGCCTGAATGACTCCTCGTTCACGTTTGAACCCGAGACCTCCCAGGCCCTGGGGTTTGGCTTCCGCTGCGGGTTTCTGGGGTTGCTGCATATGGATATTGTGCGGGAACGGCTCGAGCGCGAGTTCTCTCTCAGTCTCATTACCACGGCGGCAACGGTCGTTTATCGAATCACGAAAACCACGGGGGAGACGGTGCAGATCGATAACCCTGTGCGCATGCCTCCGGAAGGGGAAATTGAAGTCATCGAAGAGCCCGTGATTCAGGCTAGCATTCACCTGCCGCAAGAGTTTGTCGGCGCGGTGCTGAGCTTATGTGAAGAGAAGCGCGGGACACAGAAAGAAATTCGCTATCTGGGGCCCAAAAGGGTAATGTTGACTTACGAGTTGCCGCTCAATGAAATCGTTGTCGATTTCTATGATCGCCTGAAGTCAGTGAGCCGCGGATACGCGTCCATGGACTACGAAATCGCAGGCTACCGCCCGGCGGATCTCGTTAAGCTTGACGTGCGCATCAACGGGGATGTGATGGATGCCATGTCGATGATTGTGCACAGGGACAAGGCCTATCACCGCGGACGCGACCTCGTGCAGCGGATGCGGGAGCTGATTCCACGGCAGCTTTTCGAGGTGGTGATCCAGGCTGCCATCGGAAGTCGCGTCGTCGCCCGCGAGTCGGTGAAGCCGCTGCGAAAAAATGTGACTGCGAAATGCTATGGCGGGGACATCACGCGCAAGCGCAAGCTACTGGAAAAGCAGAAAGAAGGGAAGAAACGAATGAAGCAAGTCGGTAAGGTGGAGATCCCGCAAGAGGCTTTTCTTGCCGCCTTGAAAGTTTAGATTGGAGCCTTTATGTCGGCGGACAAACTAGGTAAGGCAAAGGAACAAACCGCCGCGGGAGATCGGGAACTGGTGAAAGCCAAATCCACCTTTCGCGAGTACGCTGAAGCGATCGGCATGGCGCTGTTGCTGGCGCTGTTTATCCGGACCTTCATCGTCCAGGCTTTCAAGATTCCGTCCGGCTCGATGATTCCAACGTTGATGATCGGCGACCACATATTGGTTAACAAGTTGGCTTACGGGATCCGGGTCCCGTTCCTCGAAACCTATGCGATCGACTTTGGCGCGCCAGGACGAGGGGACGTTGTCGTTTTTATTTTTCCCGAGGATCGCTCCAAGGATTTTATCAAGCGGGTTGTTGGAGTGGCCGGGGATAGCGTGGAGATACGGGGTAAGCAGGTCTTTATTAACGGTCAAAAGATTGACGACTCGCATGCGCAATTTGAAGGGGATGACCCGCAGACCGCCGGCTTGCCGACGCGGGATGACTTCGGCCCAAAGACCGTGCCGGAAAACCACATATTCGTCATGGGAGACAATCGGGATCGCAGCTACGATAGCCGATTCTGGGGGTACGTGGATCTCAACGACGTGCGGGGGAAGGCCTTTCTGATCTACTGGTCATGGGATGGTAGCGATCGCTGGGTGCGGTGGGAGCGAATCGGAAATTTGATTTACTGAACCAGACGGAATGTTGCGACCAGCAATATGGCTCACAGAGTCGTCGTGCAGCGCTTGCGAAAACGACCCAAGGCTCAGAGAGTGCGCAGAGGCCCCAGCCATGACCGCGTTCGACAGGGTTCGGGCGCACAAGAGGTAGACGATGTCAACGAGTGTTCTTAAAAAGATCCGCGTGCCGACTGTGCTGGCCATATTGATGCTTATTCTCGTGCTGGTGAATATTTTGCTCAGTCTCGGCAATCAGTCCCTGCGCATGGGAGTGAACGAGCGCCAACAGATCATGGCCCAGGGCATGCAGTTGGAGGCACTCAATCGGGAAATTCTCACGACCCTGGCCACAGTGGCCTTGAGAACCAATGACGAAAAGCTCAGGAGCCTTTTGGCATCGCACGGCATCAGTTTTCCCCCGCATCCCGCTCCGGCAGGCAGCGCAAAGTGAGGCTAAGATGGATAACGAACCCACACTCATCGACGAAAACGAGGATCAGCCGGAGAGGGAAGCCGATATCGTTGAACGGCGGACATTGAGTCTGCCGCTGATTTTGACTATTATTGCGCTGCTTGTCTGGTTCACATTTCAGACCATACAGCTCGTCATCGAGCGGGATAACTTGAGCACTTTGAACACCAACCTCGACGGCGCCGTGCAGGAGTCGCAAAAGATGCAGTCACAATTGCACTCGCTGATCACCAAGACGGCGGAACTCGCCAACGAGGGCAATGCGGGCGCCAGAGCAGCGGTCGAAGAGCTTGAAAAGAAGGGGATACCCATCAAGGCTGCCGCTCAAGCTCCAAAGTGACCCGGAAAACTCGCGGCGTGCGGCATGCATCCAGGAACGCGCCAGCGTTCCCCTTTTCTGTCCGCCGAAGGAGTCGCAGTTCGATCCAGCGATCTGAGAAGCGTTCCCGGCCAATGAAGATAGCGCTCAGTGATCGAAGGGTAACTTGAGGCGTTCAGAGCCGAATGCTGATTGCTGACCGCTGCTGCCTTATCGCGAGGACTGGCCGATGCCAACCAGGACTTTGGACGTGCGCGACTCTATATGTTCGCTCCTCCGGGTTTACAGATGGCTCGCGGCGGATCTTAACTTTGGTCGGGTAAGCCGGATGAATTGATTTCCGGCACGGGGGAATCCCTTTTGGAAGTTGAATTCCATCCTTTAGTGTGGCGCTGGTTTGTCGAGCGCTTTCAAAACCCAACGCCGCCCCAGGAGCGGGGCTGGCAAGCCATTGCAGGCGGCAGGTCCACGCTGATCGCCGCACCGACGGGTTCTGGTAAAACGCTGGCGGCCTTTCTGTGGTCTATCGACCGGTTGGTTCAACGAGCCATGGCCGGACGACTGGAGGACGCCACGAGCGTCGTCTACGTGTCTCCCCTCAAGGCCCTCGGAAATGATATCGCGAGGAATCTGCAGACGCCCTTAAGCGAGATTTTCCGGCGCGCCTGGTCGGAAGGGGTTTTTCTGCCTGAGATCCGGGTCGCGGTGCGCTCGGGGGATACGCCGGCTCATGAGCGTCAGGCCATGATCCGTACTCCGCCGCACATTCTCATTACCACACCGGAGTCCCTCTATATTCTGCTCACGGCAGAAAAGAGCCGCCGTTTTCTGAAGACCGCCGAAACGATGATTGTCGATGAAATCCACGCCGTCGCTCAGGACAAGCGCGGGGCCCATCTGGCCTTGTCCATGGAGCGGTTGGAAGCATTGACCGAACGATCCTTGCAACGGATCGGTCTCAGCGCTACGCAAAAACCGATTGAAGAGGTGGCGCGGCTTCTGGTGGGGACTCGCCATATCGCGTCTGACGGGACGCCTCATTGTGCAATCGTCGACTTCGGTCACCAACGGGAGTTGGATCTTCGGGTTGAGCTTCCCGACCAGGAACTGGGAGCCATTGCGACGCACGAAATGTGGGCCGAGGTCTATGAAAAAATCGTCGCTCAAGTGAAGGCCCATCGAACGACGCTGGTCTTCGTCAACACGCGGCGGTTCGTCGAGCGGGTCGCCCATCAACTGAGCGAGCGCCTGGGTGCGGAAAAAGTCGGGGCGCACCATGGTAGCTTGGCGAAAAAAATCCGCCTTCAGGTTGAGGAGAAGCTCAAGTCGGGGGAAATTCCCGTGGTGGTCGCAACCGCTTCTCTAGAGCTTGGGATCGATATCGGGCATGTCGATCTAGTTTGCCACATCGGATCGCCCCGGACCATCGCGATCTTGCTCCAACGGGTAGGCCGTGCGGGTCATTGGCTCGGGGCCATCCCGAAGGGAATATTTTTGCCGCTGACCCGGGATGATCTGCTTCAATGCGTGGCAGGTATCCGCGCCGCGCGGCTGGGGGAACTGGATCGGTTGACCATCCCTGAAAAGCCGCTCGATATCCTGGCCCAGCAGATGGTCGCCGCGGTCGCCAGCTCCGCTACGGGCTCCGGAAGCAAAGGGCAGGGGACGGAGGCAGGCGGTTTAAGGGAAGAAGATTTGTGGGCCCTATTGCAGCGGAGTTATCCGTATCGCCATTTGCGGCGCGACGAATTCGAGCAGGTTTTGCAGATGATATCCGAGGGCGTCTCCACGCGGCGCGGGCGCCGCAGCGCATACGTTCACCGGGACCGGGTCAACGGGCTCCTCCGGCCACGGCGTGGCGCTCGCCTGGCGGCCATTACCAACGGCGGGGCGATTCCAGACACGGCGGATTACGATGTCATTCAGTTTCCCGACGAAACGTTCGTCGGCAAGGTGAATGAAGATTTTGCCATCGAAAGTCTTGCGGGCGACATCTTTCTCCTGGGAAACCGTTCCTGGCGCATCCGTCGCGTCGCATCCGGAAAACTCTGGGTCGAAGACGCCCAGGGACTGCCGCCCAACATCCCTTTTTGGTTCGGCGAGGCTCCCGCGCGGACGCGCGAACTGTCGGCTGCGGTTGCTGAACTGCGTCGCGGAGTTGAAGAGCGACTCTCGGATCCAAGCGTTGCCAAGCGATGGGTCATGGAGGAGGCGCAAATAGGAGATTCTCCGGCGGAGCAAATCGTCGCCTACGTTCAAGAGACGCGCGCGGTCCTTGGTTGCATCCCGACGCAGGAGCTGATCGTCGCCGAGCGTTTCTTCGACGAGGCCGGGGGCATGCAGCTGGTGATTCATTCGCCTTGGGGCGGGCGCATCAACCGGGCCTGGGGCATGGCGCTGCGCAAGCGGTTCTGCGTTAGTTTCGACCGCGAGTTGCAGGCGGCGGCGACCGACGATGGGATCGTGATCTCGCTCGTCGAGCAGCATTCATTCCCGCTCCTGGAGGTCTTTACGATGGTCAAGACGACCGTCTTGAAGCGTGACCTGATTCAGGCAGTGCTCCCGTCGCCGTTTTTTACGAATCGTTGGCGCTGGAATGCAACTCGGGCCCTGGCGGTCATGCGCCACGCCGGCGGCAAGAAGGTCCCGGTGGCGCTGCAACGCATGCGGGCTGAGGATGTGCTGGCGGCGGTTTTTCCGGAGCAGGTGATGTGTCAGGACAACCGCGCGGGGCCCGTTCACATACCCGATCATCCGCTCGTGAACGAGACGCTGCGAGATTGCCTCCATGACGCCATGGATCTCGAAGGTCTTACAGAGATTCTGGAGCGCATAGAGCAGGGAACGCTCAGGACCGTTGCCATGGACACGTCCGCGCCATCGCCCATGGCCCATGAAATTCTCAACGCCAATCCGTATGCATTCCTGGACGATGCGCCGTTGGAAGAAAGGCGTGCGCGGGCGGTGTCCCTGCGGCGCATGGATCCGTGGATGGATGGGGAGCTGGGACGGCTGGATCCTGAAGCCATCCGCGAGGTATGCGATCAGGCGTGGCCAAAAATCCGCGACGCGGACGAACTCCACGACTTGTTGTTGAGCGTCTGTCTGCTGCCTCTCGAACGCCAAGAGGATGTGGCCCATTTTGCCCGCCAGCTCATGGATGCTGGCAGAGCAGCGCGGATTGGGTGGTCGACAAGCCCGGCCGCGCCGGTGCGACAGGCGTATGTCGCGGCCGAGCGCCTGGCCATTGTTCAAGCAGCGCTGCCCACGCCGACCGTGACTCATGAGATTCGCTTGCCGCTGGCAGAGGGTGAGGCGCCGTTATGCGAAGAAGAGGCCGTGCGCCGCATCGTTCAGGGATGGGTTGAGGTTTTGGGGCCGACCACCGCGCACGAACTGGCGGCGCTGTTGGGGTTGCCGCCCGCGCAAGTTGATCAGGCGCTGCTTACGTTAGAGTCCGACGGTGTCGTCTTGCGTGGTTTTTTTAAGAGGAGTTCTCTGCATGCGGCGGAGATCGAGTGGTGCGATCGGGCGTTGCTGGCGCGCATTCATCGGCTGACCCTGGGCAGGCTACGGCGGGAAATCGAGCCTGTATCAGCCAGCGATTTCCTGAAATTCCTACTCGCCTGGCAGCGCGCTGCGCCAGGGACACAGTTGAGGGGCCGCGAAGGGGTGCTGGAGATTATTCGCCAGCTTCAAGGGCTCGAGTTGCCTGCACCCGCATGGGAGCAGAGCGTGCTGCCGGCGCGGATCAAGGATTATGACCCTTCAGACTTGGAAAGCCTTTGCCTGGCAGGCGTAATCACGTGGGGTCGCTTGAAGCGCAATAGTGGATTGCTCGATGAGGACGCGGCCCGTGAGAACGGCAAGCGAAAACGCCGCCGCCGTATGTTACCTGGCAGGAACGCACCCATCGCGTTGCTCCTCCGGGACGACATGGAGTCGTTCCTCGATCGCGGCGCCCGGC
>JBFJTQ010000067.1:0-8253 GCA_041625275.1 Binatia bacterium
CAACTGCGCGGCCATTCCCGCCGCTCTGATGGAAAGTGAAATCTTTGGCCATGAGAGGGGTGCCTTTACCGGTGCCACGCAAAAGAGAGAAGGCCGTTTTGCGCTGGCCGATCACGGCACAATCTTTCTTGACGAGGTGGGTGAGCTTTCCCTGGACTTGCAGGTCAAGCTGTTGCGGGTTTTGCAGGAAGGGGAGTTCACGCCTGTGGGCAGCTCGCAGACAAAGAAAGTGGATGTGCGCGTGATCGCTGCAACCAACCGGGATCTCGGCCAAGCCGTGCGCGCCGGCAGTTTCAGAGATGATCTGTTCTATCGCCTCAACGTATTCCCCATCTACATGCCGCCTTTGAGAGAACGCGGCGATGACGTCGTCACACTTGCCTGTGCCTTTGCGGTGAAATTTGCCCAGAGGATCGGGCGCGATATCGAACCGCTTAGCGACGAGTGCAAGAGGCGGCTGAAGGCCTACGCCTGGCCCGGCAACGTCCGTGAATTACAGAACGTCATCGAGCGCGCCGTGATTATTTCGCGGGACGGGCGCCTCAATTTGGAGCGGGCCCTGCCGGCTCTCCCTGGCGATGGGGAGGGTCAACTGCCTAGTGCAGCGGCCCCGGCAGCGGCTAAACGCATCCTGAACGTGCGTGAGCTGGAGCAACTGGAGCGGGAGAACATCGTGTGTGCTCTAGAATCCTGCGGTTGGCGCGTGGCGGGCAAAGACGGCGCCGCCCAACTCCTCGGCATCAATCCCTCGACTCTCGCTTCCCGCATCCGCGCCCTTCATATCCAACGACCAAGATGAGTTGAAACGGAATTGCGCAGTAGAAAGGTTACTCGAGGAGCCTGGGTGAAACCTTTCGTTGCAAAGACAATGAGTCTCCACCTCTAAGCGGAATTCGATGGCAGGTGCGTGGAGAAGCAATCTCACAGCGCGGGCGAGGGCTTGCCAAGTCACACGAAGGACTTTGAAACTGCGAGGTTGGGTGTCTTCACCACTTCAGGCTTTCCCCAGGCTCGCCCCATAGCGAATCCGCAACTGCCGAATTCGGGTTGAATGGTGAAGGCTATTTTTCTTTGCGCGCACGAATATGCGCGCGAATCACTGAGCCTTGTAGCAGTCGGCACACCACTGAAGCTGCAATGACACCTTTTTTTCTCCCTTATTTGGCAAGCATATCCAGGATTGCGGTATCATAAAATTGTTTCGGTGTCGCCTTTGCCGCCTCGGGGCGGGCGGTGGATGCCAAAAAGTCCAGAATGCCTTGAAGGCCCGCTTCGGACACCTGCAAGTCCTTGGTGAAGCCCGGCGGGTTCGTTTCGAATTCATAGGTTTTCTGCAGCACTTCCGGATCGGTTTGCTGCGTGTATTTCTTCAGCACGAACATGGCGAGTTTTGGATCCTCGTACCAGCGCAGATTCGCCTGACGCAGGGCTCTGAGCAGCCGCAGCCAAGTGTCCGCCATGGGTTGAATGCGGTCTCTGCGGACCAAAACACCTGTGTTCTGATAGGGTTTGTCATAGGTGTCTACCAAGCGGGAAAAACCACTCGTATCCGCCCTGAAACTGTAGGGCGGGGCTAGCGTTACGCCTGCGACCTGGCGCGTTTGCAACGCCGGCCACAGGACACCCGAACCCCCTAGGCCCCTCAGCTGCACGTCCGTAGGTTTCAATCCCATTTTCGCCAACGCGACTCGCGTTCCGTAGTCTCCGGGCGTTCCGGGCCGATTGGTGCCGACTATCTTTCCCCGCAGTTGCGCCGCGCTTTGAATGTCCGGCTGGGCGTGGAAGGAGAAGATCATTTTGTTGTGCAGTCCCGCGATGAAGGCAACGTTGACCCCGCTCAGAACCGGCGGTATCACGGACGGCGCGGAGATCACCACAGCATCCACCTCACCTGCCATCAGGGCAGCGACGGAGATTTTTGCCTCAATGTAGAGAATCCTCGCGTCCAGCCCCTCGCGCTGGTATGCGCCGATCTCCGTCGCAATCCAGATTGGCGCCATCGTGGTCACGGGGGACACATATGCGATACGAAGCGTCTGTGCCTGGTCCCCGCCGCGTTCTGCACCTCTCACGTCGCTGAAGGTGGAAAAAACAAGAAGCCAAACGATGCCACAGATCATCACTGCGAATCGAGCCATTTTCCTGTTCCTCCGCGGCCTTTATGCCCCTGCGCGGTATCCATGTCAATCGGAAAACGCACGTGGATTTCTATGTGTCCAGCTGACTCGCGGTCTCTAACCATTGGGCTGGCCCTTGCGACCATAAGTAAATAATGAAGTCACGGGGACCTCTTTGGTTTCGGGGGAATAGTGACAAGATATCTGGGACGACCCCCTTTCATTTCACCGCGCTTATTCCATCGCTAGCGAGATTTCACTTCCTCGGCTGTGAGATTTCACGAGTTGTTGGATCTCGCGATTACTGCCGCTCCTGGGAAAGACCCCTAAGCAGTCAATTTTCTTGAGGAATTGATTTTCTTGGGGTGATGGCACGGCATCTGCTATAGAGAGCGTTATCGACACAGTTACAGAAGGAGGAAAAAACCATGCAACACAATTATTCGTACCAATCAGCGCTGGCCGCTTCCGAGCGGGTCAATTGGAAAATCGAAGATCTGATCGGGGGCGACAAGAAGCTCGATTTCACCAAGCCCTTCATGCCCGAGTCGCTGGCCCAGGTGAAACAGCTTACCTTTCTGACACCCGAGGAGCAGCGGACATTGAATCAGATCCGCGGGCACGAGTATCTCTCCATGTTCGGGTTGGTCGAGGAATTTATTTTACCCTATGTGGTCGACCATGCCCGGCCGCAACTCTCGGGAGACGACTACCGTGTGCGCGCCCTTCTACAGTTCGCCGGCGAGGAAGCAAAACATATCCATCTCTTCAAGCGCTTCCGCCAGAACTACGAGGAGGGCTTCGGCAGCAGATGTGATTTTATCGGTCCCGCCGAAGATGTCACCCGGTTCGTGCTGTCGCACAGCCCTCTGGGGGTCGGCATCGCGATTCTTCATATCGAGTGGATCACGCTGCGGCACTATATAGAGGGCGTGCAGGACAATCAGGATCTCGATCCGCAGTTCAAGAGCTTGCTGCGCCACCACTGGGCCGAGGAATCGCAGCATACCAAGCTCGACACGTTGATGGTGGAGGAACTCGTGGCCAGTGCCACGCCCGCCGAGATCGACGAGGCCTTTAAGGAATATGGCGAGATCGGAGCGTTCCTGGACAATGGCATCCAACAGCAGGCTGAGTTTGACGTGGAGAGCTTTGTGCGCGTCACGGGAAGGTCATTCACGAAGACTGAGCGTCAACAGATGAGCGACACGGTACTCAAGGGGATGCGTTGGACGTATATCGGCACGGGCATGACGCATCCGAACTTCCTGGATACCGTGGCGGCCATCAAGCCGGAAGCCAAACAGCAAATCCAAGAGATGGCACCGGCCTTCTGCTAGAGAATCGCATGACAAAAAAGCGCGGCGCAATAGATGGAACGGCGGGACAGCCTGCCGTTCCCAGCCGCTAAGAAATTGAGCAGGCAATGAGATTTTTCATGCGGCGTTCGGTCGCTTTTTCCTTTGCCTAAATTAGTTTGATTACGAGCGTCGGCTAAATTATCTGGTATGCGGCACCGAGGGGGTTCACGGCCACGCGTGCCGCAACGGTGCCGCTATCAGTGTCGGTGGTTGTCGCCTTCGGCGGAGTCACTTTCCTGTCGGAAGAAATACCTTGCGTCTGCTTCTGTCTGCTGCGGCGATACTCGGCGGGGTTGGACTCGCGGTTGCCAGCCGCCGGTCCGTGGCCATGCCCAAATAGCAGATACCATAGGCTCAGTGAAGAGGACGCACGTCGTCGGACACTGTCGCCCCTTCTTTGTTGCTAGCCTGCGTGCCCCGCGATTTCCGCGAGCCGGTCCATCTGGTCCAGGTCGTCGGCGCAAGGCCGCAGGATAAATTCATCAACCCCCATGCCGGCTTGACGCTTGATCGCCTCTTCCACCGCTGCGCGCGAAGCGGGCAGGGTACGCAGACGCCGCGCCGCAAGATCGGCGTTGTATCCGTAGTTCTGGTTGATGTAGCGCGTCGCGTGATCGACAGCGTTTGGACCGAGCGCATAGTAGCTGGCGCCAACCCAACGCGGCTTTCCCTCGCGTCCGGCGTCGTTCCAGGCTTGCTCGATCTGGCGCCATGTCCGCAGTAAGCTTTCGGGTTCTCCGCCCCCCGGCGCCATGTACCCGTCGCCCCATCTGGCGATGCGCTGCACAATCGCGGACACGTAGCCGCCGATCAGGAGTTCGGGCCCGTTTGTCCTACAGGGCTGCGGGCCGATCGCTCCGACCGCGCTTGACAGCGCCTCGCCGGACCACAAACGACGAAGAAGCGGCAACTGTTCCTCGGCGCGGCGGCCGCGGCGATGAAAATCGAAGCCGGTGGCCAGGTAATCGTTTTCGCGCACGCCGATGCCGATGCCAAGAGTGAGCCGGCCGCCGGAGAGTACGTCGATGGTTGCGGCCTGGCGGGCGAGGAGCGTGGTCTCGCGCGTCGGTCCGACCACGACGCTGGTCATCAAGCGGATGCGGCGCGTCGCTCCGGCAGCCATGGCCAGGACCGACAGCGGTTCGAGAGCTTGGGAAGCCACCCGCTCGGTGACGACAACACTGGAGAAAGGCCCGCGCTCCGCACGAGCGATCCATTCGAGCATCAATTCGCCGGAAGCCGACGCTATCCGACTCGGTAAACCTATTGCAATGCGCATGATACCTCCTCTATTGGCGAGGGTGAACCTTCGACTTGACCGCCAATCTGCCGCGCTCACGCGGCACCAGGGAAAAGCACTAGGCGTTCTGTCAGAGGCTGCCGTAGAGGCGCTCGGGAGTGACCAGGATCAGGCTGCGCTCTTCATCCCGCATCTGCTTTGCGAATTCATCGTCTGTGCCTTTGGGAGCTCGGCCCATGGCGACGTAGAGGTCCTTCAGGCGCTTGATGTGGGCTGGCGCGTCTTTCCACGGCTCGACGGACGCAGGGCCCTCGACCGTGACATAGCGCCTTGTGTCGAGCTTGATGACTGTGACAGCCGCTCGCCCCGTCCGCTGGATGTTCTTGAGCTTCACGGTGTGGCCCCGCGACGCAAAGCCCACCTTACCGTCCAGCACCGCCGTGGAAACGACGGTCGACTGGGCTCGGCCGTTCGGCGTGACCGTGGCCGCGACCCCGGTGTGATTTCCTTGCAACAGGGGAAATGCTTCGTTCCATTCCATTTGATCGTTCCTCCGAAAGTTGAGGTGTTGTCGGCTGCATCGCACGCGCCCTGGAGCAATTGTCTGGAAACTGCCAAAGTGACCGACCGCTGAGCGGTTGCGGGCCCTAGCGCCAGAGCCTCACGCGGGTTACTGAGAACACAGACTGTCCCCAAACACCAATCTGTGGAGCAGCTAGTATCCGATAACGTGCTCTTATGTCAAGCCAGTTTTGGCACATTGTGAGACACTTTTATTTGAGCTGTCGAGCCGGGATTCGAGCTGTGCAAGAGTTTCGTTCCGCGCCCTAAGACTGTTAGGTAGGCCTAGCTTTTGAGCGTGCGGTGGAAATCTGGCAAAGTGATGTCAAAGGATCTAACGTCTGGACTGGATCACCATCGTTTTCCGCTTAAGTACGGGATGGCGCGGGATTGGGGGAACTAAGGGGTTGTTGGAAAACGCTCTGTTCAGCTTTCAGGCTGACGACGAACGAGGACCTGGTAGATGCGATTAGTAGTATTCCGGTCAGGCAGAGCCTATCGACGCGTGAAAATGGTCTTTTCGTGAGCCTCTTTAACGGCAGGCTCCATGTGGGTTGTCGGATGAAAAAAAAATATTTGCTCCTCTGTATGGTAGGGTTTTTGTTTGCTCTCCTTGCATTCGCGACACCTAATCATTCGCAAGTGTCGGAAAATGAAAGGGTCGTTGACGAAAAGGTGAAGACTTTCTTAGACCGGATGAGAAACCGATGGCGGGATCTTAACGTGCCGGAGGCGGACGGAAGGATTCTTTATGACATCATCGTTCAGAACAAATACAAGAAGGCGCTGGAGGTGGGAACCTCAACCGGCCATTCGGCCATCTGGATCGCTTGGGCGCTCAGCAAAACGGGGGGAAAGCTCATTACGATTGAGATCGACGAGGGGCGGTACAGGCAAGCGCTGACCCATTTCAAGGAGGCAGGGCTGAGCGAATACATTGACGCTCGGCTTGCCGATGCCCATCGATTAGTCGACGAGCTTCCCGGCCCCTTTGATTTCGTTTTTATCGACGCGGATAAAGACTGGTACACAAATTACGCAAGGGCCTTGATCCCGAAACTCGAATCCGGAGGCTGCTTGACGGCGCACAATGTTGAGGAGCCGGGACCGCAAGGCCGGGGACGGTATCGCATGAGAGGCACCGATGAGTACTATCGCTACATGAAAAACCTGCCTGATTTTCAAACCAGCATCCATCCGCAAAGCCGCGCCGGTGTGGCCGTGAGTTGTAAGAAGAAGTGAAAGCCTTAAGTTCAGGAAAGAATATTCTTGTTTCTTGACACTCCTCAACCCTCTATTGGAGCAGAACCGGCGCAGGAATGATCCCGCTCAATGTGGGCAGGGATATGGCAGGAGTCCTCCGCGCAGCAGATTCTCCGCTCATATATCCAAATCAATCCATGCTGGGTCATGGTCGCTGCCGTCGCCGCCATGCTTCGTGCGCCGGTCGATGGTCGCATGACCAAACCGGTCGGAGAGCGCCTGACTTACCCATATATGATCGAAAAGCGCGTATTCCGGAAAACCAGGGCCGGGTGGATTGAACCGGTGCGTCCAGGCGGTCGTTTGCGGTCCCGGCCCTTGTCCGGGTGCTTCTGCCTTGGCTGGGCGAGTCTCCGATGGATTTTCAAGAGCGTTAATCAGCGGACGATTATCGATCGTAAGCATAGGTTTGAGAAACTCGGAATCCGGCGGGTCGTTCATGTCTCCCGTCAGGACAAACCGGCCGTCGGACCTCTCCATGCGGCCAATGATTTTCGCAATGGTCTCAGCCTGCCGCTTCCGTCGAATATTGGCGTCTATCGCGCCCTGCACTGGATCCTCGTCGAACGGCACATAATGGCTCTTCAGATGCGTGTTATAGATTGTGAAAAGCTTACGACGGTTTTTGTCCAGGATTTCTACTTGAAGCAAATCCCGGCTGAGCACACGCTCCTCCGGTCTATCCGGGTGGGTTGCGGCCTGGTGGGATACAATCGGTCCTAGCGGCAGCTTCGAGAGAATGCCCACATCGATGAGACGCCGGTCGTTACCCTCAACTAAAACGGCGTGGGGATAAAGGTTATGAAGTTGCTCTCGATTGAAGAGCTTGAGGATTTCAATATGCTCGACCTCCTGAACGGCAAGGACATCGGCATTCATCACCTCTCGGATCCGTCTTGCTATCTCCTTTGTATCCTCGTCTTTCTTGGCACGTACCAGACGCCCCATGAAGGTACGAACGCTGATCTTATCCTTGTCGAACATTAACGTAATGCCGCCCGGATCATCGCCTGGCGCTTGATCCACCTCAGCTTGAAAGTTGAACCTCGAAAACAAGTTGTTCAGGTTAAACGTCCCCACCCGGATCGCCATGCGCCTCTCCTTTCACTCGGTAAGGGTGATTGTTCAACGCGAGATTCGCGCATCCTCAAGGTATCAAAGTTAAAGTTGGTGCGAAACAGCGGGAACGAGCGGCCTTGCCGCGGATTTGAAGAGGCCAGCCGTCTCGATTGGAAATCCGCCGAAAGTGACGAGGACAACCAGGTTCAGGCCTCGATTCCTTTGGCACAACAGGCAGGCCTCGTCTCGTCGGAAGATCGAACCAGCAAACCGGTCATTTGCTGTGGGCGAACCGTGATCGACTTGACAGAAACGGCCGGCTTGATTAGCGTGGGATGAGATTTGCGGGGATCGCGCTGTCAACGTCCAATTGGGGAGGTCATTATCTTGAGAGCGACAGCGGCACCTTGTCGCTCCGTCCGATTCGGGATGGGCAGCCGTATAGGGAGTAGTGTTATCGTGCGAGGTATATCACTGTTCTGAGGAGGGACTATGGATATTCGAAAATTCGCTCGCTTGCCGGCATTCGCAGTTGCCACCATTTTCGTTGCGGCGCTGCTGGTGGCACCGCGCCTCACATACTCGCAACAAAAGGGGCTGCCCAGCAGCGTCAACTTCGGCACCCACTCCGTCGGTAGCGTTTTCAATGCCG
>JBFJTQ010000068.1:0-8219 GCA_041625275.1 Binatia bacterium
GATGCGGGAGCTGTGCCCTCGACAATAGTTCTGAGGGCGGACTCTTCGTCGCGCCCGCTTATTTGAGGAGGGATAACGGTGCTTTGATCGAACATCACTAACGAGCTTCACCTAATAAAGTGACAGCGATTGACTCTTCGCTAGGCTCAGGGTATTGGAACGATTGAGTTTTCCGTTCATGCTGAGCTTTTCGAAGCATGCAGGCCAGGCGTCGCTATATTGTACGAGCATGACTAAGACCCTTATTAGCCTTCAACTCTTGCCAAGATCAAAAAAAAGATTCCTGTAAATTTCCAGAGCCGCAGATGGGTCCGACGGTGCAACCGTAGTATTCAAATTCCGGTGGTCCCTGTCAAGCGAATAAGGCGGCTACGACCGTTAGAAATGCGGGAAAAACACACTGGGCGTGTCGGAAAAACACCGCCCATTTTTTTTGGTCATGCGGTTGCGGCCGGCTTGAGAATGGCGGGTGCCATCTCATGCGATTTCATTTGCCGCACCCTGGCGTAGCAAAGCGAAATAAATAAAGAACGCTTTCGAGGAGCTAAGGGAAATTTGTGCGTCAACGGCTGGTAATGAACGCCGCGCCCGCCACCATTGAGACGGCGCCGAGAATGATTCGTGGGCTGACAGTTTCCAGGTTGCGCAAGAACAGCAAGGTGAAAAACACGGCGAAAAGAGGTGTGGTATTGAGTAAGGGAATAATGACAGAGAGTTCCCCTTGGCCTAAGGCGATAAAATTGCAGATCTGCGCCGCCGTGGCTAGAAAAGCGGCGACGAAAAAGAAAAAGAGGCTAGAGCGCTCCATGCGGAGAAGATGCGCACGCCTGGTTGCGACAAGAAAGATGCTAAGCAAGATCAACGACGTCACCGTAACCGTAAGGACAGCGATGAAAGGATCGGGCAGGATCCGGAGGCCTTGTTTACGCAGAGTCTGGGATATCACTGAAACCAGCGCCGCACCAAGTGGAAACGCGGTGTCCACAAGACGCCACTTGGCTTCACCGGTTTGCCTGCCTGCGATCAGCCATAAACTCGCCATAATTAGGACCGTTCCGAGATAAACAAAGAGTCCCGGTCGCTCGTCTAAGACAGCCACGGCAATGACGGTGGCGAACAGCGGTTCCACCCCGCGCAGCGGTCCGGCTCGGGAGACGCCAAGACGAGCGATGCCCGTGTAATAGAGGGCGCGGGCGAGCAGGGGCTGAACACAACCGCTGATCACAAAGTAGAAAATGGCGGGCGATTTGAAATTTTCCAATGAATAAAAAGAGAAAAGGTACCCCCCGATGCAGATTGCTGACACCACAAAGCTGAGAAACATGGCGGCGATGATGCTCGACTTACCAAGACCCAATCGTACAAGAATCGAATCTCCGGCCCAACCCATGGCGGACAACATGGCGATAATTTCGGGAAGCATGACATTTAACCTCAAAGGATCAAACAGATAAACCTATGTGGAAAAAAGATGCAAGCGGATGGTATGTGAAGCATGCGTTTGGAAGCCCGTCGCCGGAAAGCCGTAACCTAGATCGACGGCTCATTTCGCCTCGGAGGCGGCGAAGAGCACGACGTTAATCGATTCAACCCGAATTCCCAGTAGAACATTCACTTAAAAAGCCTGGGGGAACACTTCGTTGCGAAGACAATGAGGCTCTTCCTCTAAGCGGACGTCGATAACCGCTGCATGAGTAAACAACCTCAAAGCAAGGGCGATGGCTTGCAAAGTTGCAGCAAGGACTTTGATACTGCGCGCTTGCGTATCTTCGCCACTCCAGATTTTCTCCAAGCTCGGTCAATAGCATATCTGCAATTGCACCATTCAGGTTGAAGTGCAACGATGCCTCGCTCCTTCTTGTCCTACGTGTGCCTCGTGGTGATATGGTATTCAATTGTTGCTTCAGGAATATTGACACTTTCGACGAGCGCTTTGTATAGTACGTTTTTATCTGACAATTGATCAGAGCGGCTCGGGCGCCGAGCTCTAGCGCCGTGGACAGATCCGCCGGGATTGCAAATGGCAAATCTCGAATTGCAAGTCAGAGATCTGCGATCTCAAATCTGTTATTCTGAGCGCACCGAGGACTAGCCGGCCATCGCTGTCTCCTTAGTCGGCTGGGTTTTTTGTTGGAATGGGATTAACTTTGTTGCAAAAGGCTGTAGAGATATGTCTAGGGAAACCGTTTTCAATCGCCAGTCAACCGATGCAGCGATCACGAAGTACCTCCTTGGTGAAGAGAATTTGCCGACGCGCTGGTACAACATTCAAGCCGACCTAAGGACTCCCGCACCGGCGATCATCCATCCTGGTACGCGACAACCAATTGAACCACGAGATCTTGCGCCGCTATTCCCGCAAGAGCTGATCAAACAAGAGGTCAGCCAAGAACGCTGGATCGACATTCCCGAAGAGGTGCGAAACGTTCTAAGGCTTTGGCGGCCGACGCCTCTATTTCGCGCCCGGCGCCTGGAAACGGCGCTCGATACACCAGCTCGCATCTATTACAAGTACGAAGGCGTAAGCCCTGCCGGCAGCCATAAACCAAACACTTCTGTGCCCCAGGCCTTTTACAACAAGAAGGAAGGGGTCAAACGTCTGGCCACAGAGACCGGGGCAGGACAGTGGGGCTCTGCTTTGGCCATGGCCTGCAGTTTTTTCGACCTCCTGTGCACGGTTTACATGGTAAGGGTTTCCTACGATCAGAAACCCTACCGGAAAACGATGATGGAAACCTGGGGTGCCCAGGTGATCGCAAGTCCGAGCAACAACACGCGGGCAGGGCGGAAAATCATCGAGCAAGAGCCTGACTCTCCAGGGAGCTTGGGGATTGCCATCAGCGAGGCGGTAGAGGATGCGGCAGCCCGTGACGACACCCGCTACTCGCTTGGCTCCGTGCTGAACCATGTTTTGATGCATCAGACCGTGATTGGCTTGGAGGCCGAAAAACAATTAGAGCTCGCAGGCGACCAGGCGGACATCGTCATCGGCTGCGCCGGGGGAGGTTCTAACTTCGCCGGTTTGTCTTTTCCTTTCGCGGCGCACAAACTCCGGGGAGTAAAACCCAATATACGGATCATCGCAGTAGAACCAACGGCCTGCCCCACACTCACCAAGGGCAAGTACGTGTACGACTTTGGCGATACTGTCGGGCTGAGCCCGATGATGAAGATGCATACACTCGGCCACACATTTGTTCCGCCGCCGTTCCATGCCGGTGGATTGAGGTATCACGGCATGTCTCCGCTCGTGTGCAAGCTGTACGATGATGGCTTCATTGAGGCAGTGGCTGTCCCTCAGATTGTCACCTTCGAGGCGGGCGTGCAGTTCGCCCGTTCGGAAGGCATCATCCCGGCCCCCGAGTCCGCTCATGCAGTGCGCGTTGCCCTGGACGAAGCGTTGAAGTGCAAGATGGAAGGGACAGCCAGGACGATTCTCTTTAACCTATCCGGACACGGCCACTTCGATCTCAGCGCTTATGACGACTTCCTGAAAGGAAAATTACACGATCACGACTATCCAGCCGAAAAGGTTCGGGAAGCTCTGAAGCTGGTTCCCCGCGTTGACTAAACGATTGAGGGCAATGAGTTCCCGTCCTGAAAAGTCATCGACGTACAGGGAAAGGGCGCCGGTATGCCCAGGGCTTCAAGATAGAACCAAAAGCAACCGTGTCCGAGCATCGGAATGGTCTGGTCTCGGGCAGCCCATTTTAGAAAGTACAGAAGTTTCAAAGAACCCACGCCTATCGCAGTCGTCCTGGGCTGGCATGACGTCCCGTCTTTTTGCGCTGGCAGTCTGGTTCCCCAACCCGCTTAAAAAAGTAGACATGAGACGGGCGATACTCGGCTATCCAGTAGAACAGGTAAAATACGAAACCGTTGATCGAGATGAAACTCTTGTCGGTGAGACCGGGCAAGGACTCTAACCGAGAGATGGTTGGAATTCCTTATGCGATATCTCGCATGTGGTCCATGGTAATCTGGAGCTTCCGCAGTTCGGTCATGAACTGCCGTTGTCTCCGGCGATGCCTAGTCAAGTGAGGTTTCAGGAGCGACATGGGGTACATCTTGGCGCCGCATTTTTTGCATTTTGCGGCGTGCAGGCGTTTGTTATCGACCACAATTTCTTTTGTGCCGCCGACTGGAACTCGCTCCATATCTCACCTCCGTTTCGTAGCTGTGATTCCAGAGGAGCAAGCTGCATGCCATAGAAACGTGTCCTTACGAATTCGAGCAAGGGCTCGCTATAGCTTATTTTTTCCAACTCTCGCATGACACGACGCTCGTCCTTGACGAGATCGAGTTGTCAACGACTCGCCACTACTGACAAAGGAATCGCCATGATGCCACAACGCGGCACCGCGAACCGTGACCTTAGCAAGAAACACCGCGTTCAGTGGCATGACAAGAGTGGACAAAGAGGAACTGCGGAAATTGAGTTTAAAAGGGACGCGCTCTCTGGCCGAGTCAGGTCTGTCCGCCCCAGATGGGCTGAGCGGCTTGGCGCCAGCGGCTGCGAATGCTCGCGAACAAGTCTTCGGGCAATGGCCCCGCCTTGAGGGCGGCGGCGTTCTCGGCAAATCTCCCCGGCTGCGCCGTTCCCACGATGGCCGTGTGAACGCCAGGCACGCTCAGGGTAAAACGAAGGGCCAATGCCACACTTTCTTGCAGCTTTTTATGCGACAAGAAATCATAACCGAGCCGCTGTAACCTCTCCCAATAAAGTTGAGCGTACGAGTCGTCGGGCGGTCGCTCGCCGTTGATCCAGGCGACATTGGCAAGGGGTCGTTTAGCAATGGCTCCGATGTTCCGCTTGATTGCCTCGGGCAGAGCCAGGTCGAGGGCTTCCTGGTCTGCGAGACTTACCGAGGTCTGGAGGGTATCAAAGGCCCCACAGGTAACGGCGTAAAGGGCGGCCTGACCGTCGCCGCTATAGCCAATATAGCGGCAAATGCCCTTATCGCGTGCGCGCCTCAGTGCTTCAATGACATCCCCTTTGCGCAGCTCCTCCTCCGCGCAACTGTGCAGTTGGATCAGATCGACGTAGTCGGTTTTTAGCCGCTTGAGGCTGCGATTGAAAGTCCTCTCCAGAGAGGAGGCCCGCCAATCGGGCTGACCCCAGCCGTGCTCATGGCCGCACTTGGTGAAGAGGTAATAGTCCTTTCGCCGTTTCCCCACCGCCTTGCCGATTAGTTCCTCGCTCGCCTCATAGCACTCGGCGGTATCGATCACATTAAGTCCATGGTCGATGGCGTTGTTGAGCAATTCGCTGACGGCTCGAAGCGACGCTCTTTCGTAACCGATTTCGGAACCGCCGAAACCGAGTATGCTCACACTCATATCCGTGTTGCCGAGTTTACGTTGTTCCATCGTAATCCTCCCATTGTCTTCAGCAGAGAGGAAAATTGACTGTCAAACTTTACCCAGCGCAAGACGTATCGCGTTGATGATTTGCTCTTTACCGGGAACAAAACCCTTTTCAAGAATTGGGCTGGCAGGAACAGGGGCGAAGGGAGCGGCAACGCGGACGATGTGACTGTCAAGGTAATAAAAGGCGTCGCGCTGCACCTTCGCCGCGATTTCGGCCGCGAAGCCGCCCTGTTCAACCGCCTCTTGGACAATAATGAGACGGCTCGTTTTTTTGACCGAGTTGACGATGGTTCCAATGTCCAGAGGGGATAGGCTGCGCGGGTCGATCACCTCGACAGAGATACCGTTAGAATCGAGCTCCTGCGCCGCGTCGAGGGCTGCGCCTCGCATCTTGGCCGTGGCTACCACGGTGACGTCGGTTCCCTGCCTGACAATCTCAGCCTTACCGATCGGCACGATGCAGTCGCCGTCAGGAACCTGGCCGCGCGACCAGTACAGGCCGCGGTGTTCGATGAAAACCAGCGGGCTGTCGTCTCTGATAGCCGATTTGAGCAGTCCCTTGGCATCGGCGGGAGTCGAGGGCATGACCACCTTAAGGCCCGGAACATGCGTCAGCCAAGCTTCGAGGCTCTGCGAGTGGTGTGCACCCATTGTGCCGCTGATGCCGCATTGAACTCGAACGGTAAGCGGAATCTTAAGTTGTCCGCCGGACATGTAATGGAGTTTGGCCCCATGGTTTACCAACTGGTCCATCGCTAAAGTGATGAAGTCGATGAACATAATCTCGACGACGGGCCTCAAGCCCGCGGTCGCCGCGCCTATGGCGAGTCCCATGACCGTGCCTTCACTGATCGGCGTGTTGACTACGCGCTGCTTGCCGAATTCTTCAGCGAGGCCTTGAGTCACGCCGAACGGCCCGCCAAGTGCCACGTCCTCACCCAAAACGTAAACCGAGTAGTCGTGCCTCATTTCCTCGTGAAGCGCGGCGCGAATAGCCTCTAGATAAGTTTGCTCCGCCATGATGATCTTACGCAGTAACCTGGGTGTCGACTTCTTCGGGTTCGGGCCACGGCGAGGAGAGGGCAAACTCCGCCGCCTTCTCCACTCTTTCCCGAGCCTCACGTTCAATCTTTTCCATCGCGCCGTCCGAAACAACGCGCTTGGATTTGAGCTGCCGGGCGAAACGAGCAATGGGGTCTTTCTTTTTCCACTCGGAAAGCTGGGAAAGCTCGCGATACTTCGCGGGATCTCCCTCGTAGTGTCCGCGCAGGCGATGGGTAAGACACTCGACAAAGACCGGCCCCTTGCCGGCTCGCCCTTGGCTTACGGCTTTATCCATGGCCGCGCGCACGGCCATGAGATCGTTACCATCTACGGTGCTTGCCGGGATGCGGTAGGTCTTAGCATGCCGCGCAAGTCGCTCCACAAGCGTATGGGCCGAAAGCGGAGTAAACTCCGCGTAGCCGTTGTTTTCACAGACAAAGACGACAGGAAGGCGCCACAAGCTCGCTATGTTGAGCGACTCGTGAAATGGACCCGCTTGTCCGGCACCGTCGCCGAAAAAGACAACGGCGACTTGTCCTTTCTTCCTTTCCTTCGCGGCGAACGCTGCGCCCAGAGCAAGCGGAATAGTACCTCCGACCACCCCAGTTGCCGTGACAAAACCTACTTCGGGGGCCGCGATATGCATGGACCCCCCTTTGCCGCGGCAATATCCCGTGGCTCGGCCCGCGATTTCAGCCAGCAGGCGATCGACATCGGCACCTTGGGCAATAGCGTGGCCATGGGAGCGGTGCCCGCCAAAAACGTAATCATCACGGCGAAGGAGGCTACAGGTTCCCACGGCGACGGCCTCCTGGCCGATTCCCAAGTGCAGCAGTCCGACAATTTCGCGCGCCGCGTACAGCGCAGAGACTTTTTCCTCAAAGGCACGGATGAGCCACATCCGGCGCAGCAAATCAACGAGCTGCTCGGGATTCTCTTTTTTTGCCAGCATGAGTACTCGTTGGGATCGGATAAAAATCTAGGTTCGCCCAGAAATTCCGGTCATGCCACAGCCGCACGGATGGCATCGGCGATGCGAGATTCCGACGGGCCGATGTAATCCTCAAGAGGCGGACTGTAGGGGACGGGCACGTCCAGTGTGGCCACGCGTCGGATCCTTGTCTTGAGCTTGTCAAAACCGGTTTCGGCGATACGCGCCGCGATTTCGGCGGCCACGCCGCAGCTTTGATGCGTCTCGTCGGCAATGACGACGCGATGAGTCTTTTCCAGGGATGACATGATGGTTGCAAGGTCGAAGGGGACTAGCGTGCGCGGGTCAATGACTTCCGCCTGGATGCCTTCCTTTTCCAACATGGCGGCAACCTTTAGGCAGCGTTGGACAGTATAAGACGTCGCGATAACCGTAACGTCGGTTCCCTCATGTTTCACATCGGCCACGCCAAAAGGAATGGGCGGATCGTTTTCCGGCACATCGCCGCGAATGTCCAAAAGCTTGACATGATCAACGAAGATCGTCGGGTTATTACTTGCGACGGCGGTCTTGAGCATGCCTTTCACAACCCGCGGCGTCGATGGCAGGACGATTTCCAAGCCCGGACAGTTCCATAGCATCGCCTGCGGGCTGCCAGAATGCTGGGCCGCGCCTCCGCCGCGAATACCGTGGAAAAGGTGGAAAACAACCGGCACACGAGTCTGACCGCCGGACATATAGAAGGCATTGGCCGCTTCATTGGCAACCTGAGGCCACGCCTCGTAGATAAAGCTTCCCGTGCTCAAATCCACCACCGGCCTGAGACCCGCCATGGCTGCGCCCGTGGCAAGCCCGCAGAAACCAAGTTCAGAGA
>JBFJTQ010000069.1:0-8207 GCA_041625275.1 Binatia bacterium
CCGGTTAACGCCACCGCGCCGAATCCGGTGACCATGAGGGACTTTTGCCGCACGCTGGGGAAAGTCTTGGGCCGGCCTTCCTGGGCCCCCGTTCCGTCCTTTGCTCTGCGCCTTTTGCTGGGAGAAATGGCAGAGATGCTGCTCACCGGCCAAAAGGTCCTTCCAGCGGCGGCGCAGAGGTTAGGTTATCAATTCCGCTATCCGAAACTGGAGGGAGCCCTTCAAGCGTGCATGCCCCTGTAGACGCGCTTCGTTAAGTCTCTATTGGCAAGCGACGACTTCGTATGCGAAGCCGGAACCGCATGGACTTTCGCAATCACGTCATTCTAATCACGGGCGCTTCAAGAGGCATCGGCAGGACTTTGGCCATAGAATTGGCCCGTCGGGGAGCCACCGTGGTCGGCTGCGCCCGCTCGCAGACAGGCCTGCAGGAAACGCTGGCAGAAATGCGGCTCACTAGCCCGCGTTCGAGCGTTATCGCTTGCGACGTGGGCAGGCGCGATCAGGTCGATGCGATGGTCCAACAAATCCTGACGGAGCTTGGCACCATCGATATCCTGATCAACAATGCCGGCATTGGCATGCGCAAGCCCTTTGCTGAAACCTCGCTCGAAATCATCGAGGACATCATGCGCACGAATTATCTCGGCGCCGTTTATTGCACGCATGCGGTTCTTCCCGTGATGATTGCAAAAGGCTCGGGTCATATCGTGAATATCTCGTCAGGAGCGGGGATCATCGGCACGCTGAACATGGCCGGCTACTCAGCCTCCAAGTTTGCCATGAACGGTCTGAGCGAAAGTCTGTACCATGAGCTGGAACCTCTTGGTATTCACGTGTCGGTTGTATGCCCGGGTCCGGTCAGAACAGACTTCAATCGAAACTTTGCCGACATGGAACCCAAATCGCCGCCCTTTTTGATCGTTGCCCCCGAACTGGTTTCACATACGGTCATGAAGACCATCGAAAACAAGCGCTTGGAAGTTATCATGCCCCGCTGGCTCGCCCTGGCGTGTCGTTGCAAACGCCTTGCGCCGTCCCTCTTTCGCGCATTGCTGGCGCGCAGTTTTAGATCCCTTGTTCTTAAAACGAAACTGAATGACGCGGACGAGCCGGAACCGGAGCGCCGTGTGAAGCGTTAGGTCGGGGGGACAGACAAGGAAATGCTACCACGAATGACTTTGGTTTCAGTTTTCCTCTTAACGCTTCATGCGTCTTCCGCCTGGGCACAACTGGGGCCAAAGGATGGAATTGACCTTGCTCCCAAGGATCTCGAGCGAGTCAAGGTCGGTCAAGAGGCTCCGGACTTCACGCTGCAAAACTACGACGGCATTGAAATCACGCTGTCGGAATTTCGCGGCAAAAAGGCCGTCGTGTTGGTGTTCTACCGCGGATACTGGTGACCGTTTTGTGTACGCCAGCTCGGCGAGCTGAAGGGGCTTTTGAGTAAGCAGGAGAAGGAGAGAGTTCAGATTCTAGCCGTGAGTGTAGATAGCCATGGCGACTCAAAAAAACTCGTCCAACGGCTCAAAGAACGATTTGGGGGCGACTACGACTTCCCCTTTCTTGAGGACAGAGATCACAAGGTGATTGATCGCTACGGCATCTTGGATCCCGACGGACCGGGCTGGCCCCACCCCGCCACCTACATCATCGACCAACGCGGCACGGTCCGGTGGAAATTTATCGAGGTGGATTATACGAAAAGGCCCTCAAACGAGCAGGTTCTCGGGGAATTACGGAAGTTAAAGTAATCCACAGGGTAGGTCTTATTAACGGCCGGTGGGCCCCTCTGGCCGATCCTTGAATGTGACCGGAAAGACGGGCGTTCAGGAATTCGAGTTCATTGAATCATCGGTAAGTCGGCGAAGGGCTAAGCCTCCAGAGGCGAAGGTAGCCGAACGTGCAATCTCAGTGATATCCTCGGTGCTTCGCCGGAGGGAGTCTAGAAAGGCTCTTCCGGCCGGAACTTCTCAAGCGCGCTGCGCGTTTATGGGATATGGGCGCATTTAACCATGCAAGTGTTGATGAGAAACCTGCCAAGCTCTTCCAGCCGGACGAGTTAGCCGCCTACGAGCATGGAGCGACGCAAGAAAGGGAGACGCCCATCGAGCCCGAAAGGCGCCTGTCCTTTGCCGTCCTGGAGGATGCGATCTCTTGCTTTCAAAAGTATGTTGATGCAAAAGGCGGCAAAGAAAAGAAGCTCTACGACGACGCCAAGTCGTGGATTTTTGATCAAAACGGCGATTGGCCCTTTTCTTTCGAGAACGTTTGTCACATGTGCCGCGTAGATCCGAACTACGTTCGCTCAGGGCTTGTGAAATGGCGAGCTCAGATGGGCCTCGTTGAGTCAGTTTATACCAACCCTCCCCAAGAAGTGCGCAAAACAACGCGGCAACGGGGGATGGCAGGGCGATACCGGGGAATCAAGGGAAAGAGAGCTCGGGGAGCGTGTCGGCTTAAGAGCCAACCAAAGCGCGAGTTGTCATTATGATATCGCATGGTACGTTGACCCATGTCTCCGATGACCTTGTCGGAAATTGTCGAAGCGAGTAAGTACATACTGAAGGCGTCGTCACGGAAGTCACGGGAGCAACAGTGACCGCCAGGTGGTTTGTTTTGCCGAACAGTCGCAACAGAGAGGCTTTGCGGACTCCCGCCGTCGTCGGCCGTGCATCCTCTCACAGAGATGCTACGCTCAACACGCTAGACTTGATCGACCTTGTTTGACCCCGGACGTAAGCGCACACTATTTTTTTTCGGTTTAGCGGCGCTAGTAGTTCTTGCAGCCGGCGTTGTGTACTTGGCCGTTTCAGGGCCCGACCTTGTCCCGCAACGCGGAGTTTTTGACATTGCACTTGAAGGACGGGAAGATTTTTTCAAGAGTTTTTGGAACAGGCCGGTACCTCTGCAGGGCGCGCCCCCCGTCACTTATTCGGAACTGGAAGCATCGCTACGGCCAGAAGCATGCGGCAGCTGCCACCCGCAGCAATATGCGGATTGGAAGGAAAGTCTGCACAGCCAGGCGATGGGCCCCGGACCGTGGGGACAAATCGTCGATTTGCAAAGAAACAACCCCGAAGAGGCGCTCCAGTGCTTGACCTGCCATGCACCGCTTGCCGAACAGTCGCCCGGCATCATTGCGTATGCGGCGGGTGGTGAAGCACGGTACGAGAAAAACGCTCGCTTCGACGCTGAACTGCAGTCGCGGGGAATCGTTTGCGCCGCCTGTCATGTCCGCCAACATCGGCGGTTCGGCCCAACTAGGGCGGACAAGGAAAGGACAACCCTTTATCCGCCCGGAATGCCCAATCACGGCGGCGCTCAACGCACCCCCCATTTCGAAAGCGCTGAGTTTTGCAGGGATTGCCATCAGTTCAATCCGGAAAATAGCCTTTTGGTAAACGGCAAGCCGTTACAAGATACCTACCGAGAATGGAAGAGCAGCGTTTGGGCGCGGCGGGGCACGACGTGCCAGAACTGTCACATGAGCGACCGGCGTCATCACTGGAAAGGAATTCATGACCCGGCTTGGGTGAAGAGCGGCGTTCGCGTCGAGGTGCAACTCAGACAGCCTACGCCGCTCAGCAGATCTTCCTCTGTGGAAGTTTCGATCGTCGTCGTGAATTCCGCAGTGGGCCACAGATTTCCAACCTATATTACGCCGAAAGTGTTCGTCCGGGCGGCGCTTCTGGATTCGAGCGAAAAGCCTTTGCCGGACACTCAGCAAGAGAAGGTTATCGGCTGGGATGCCCGATTTGAAAGTGGCGAGTGGAAAGAATACTTCGATACCCGTCTTTCTCCAGGCGAGAAATTTAACGCATTGTTTCACTGGAGCCGGACGGAGCATGCAAGAGCGGTAAGGGCGTGGGTCGAAGTTCACCCCGACCATTTTTATCATGTTTACTTTTATCCGCGGTATTTGGAGAGTTCGAATCTCAGCCCGATGGGGCGCCAACTGATCGAAAAAGCATTGCGGGAATCGAGCCGCACTTTTGTGCTCTACGAAGAAAAACTCGCGCTGCAATAGCCTTCCATCGCGCCACTTCGCAGCGCTCAAAAATGCTGGGGTTTGAACCCGAATTCCGTACTTGCAGATACGCTCTGGGGCGAGCCTGGGGGAAACCTTTCGTTGCAAAGACAATGAGTCCCTGCCTCTGAGCGGCGTTCAATGGCCGGTACGGGGAGAGGCAACCTCACAGCGCGGGCAATGGCTTGCCAAGTCACAGCAAGGACTTTGAAACTGCGCGCTTGGGTGTCTTTGCCACTCCAGGCTTTCCCCAGGCTCATCGAGTAACCTTTCTACTGCGGAATTCGAGTTGAACACCGTCGGCCGCTATTTGACACGCGGTTTTTTCGTCCAGATTGCGGCTGAAGAATTTCCCGAAGAACGGACGTTAGCGCCAAAGCTGCTTGATAAAACCTTGCCTGTCCAGCTCTTGCATCAAGCTCGCGTCGATGAACTGCTCCGGCTGAGCGTGACGCGCCCGGTTATCTCTTTCGCCGATTTGATCGAGCGCGACGCGCATAGCCTGCGGCGAGGGATAAGGCACATCGGGAATATAACGTCCGAGGTAGAGGTCGTAAACCGCTTGCAAAAAAGGCATGTCTTGATTTCTCAGATACTTTCCAAGGACGCCGACCGTGAAGCTCTTTTGTGTCTTGCCGTAATGAATGCTTTCCGTGTAAGCGCGCACAATCCGCAGGATAGTATCCCGTCGAGATTGGACAAAAGAGCGGGTGGTATTGAGTCCGGAGGTTGGAAAAGCGAGGCCGAGAGAACTCACGTCGGCGAGATCGCGAAAGCCCTCTCTGCGAGCTAAAACCGTAAATTCGGCATTGAGCATTGCGGCGTGCACCGCGCCGCTCTTGAGTGCGGCGATCATGTCGGGCTGGCCGCCCAATTGCAGAACCGCGAAATCCCGGTCCGGCTTCACGGGCCACTTCTGGGCTGCGTAGCGCAAGGCAAAGTCCGTCGCCGAGGCAAAGCGGGTGACCGCCACTTTTTTACCCTTCAGATCTTCGATCTGCCGGGTGGACGGCCCAACGGCAAGAAAAAAAGGCAACACGTTCATGCCGCTCGCAACGTTGACCAAATCCGCGCCTGCCAGATTGCCGCTGATCACCGATGCGCCATTAAACATGCCAACGGGCGCTTCGCCGGCAAGCATGACCTGAGCGGCTCGCGAACCGCCCGCGACATACAGAAGCTCTGCGTCCAAGCCATGCTTTTTGAAGATCCCTGCTTCCTGGGCGATCCACAACGGACTCTGCGAACTGCCCACGGCGCTGAATATGACACGCACCTTTTCCAGATCGGGCCGATTCTGGGCATTGGCCGCTGCCATAAACCAGCCATGAACCAACGCAAGCCATATCAATGCCACTGTTCTAACCATTGGAACCCTCCGCTTCAGTGTCATATGTCTGGAACCTGTCGCGCAAGTTTACTGCGTTGCCTGTCCGCCCCCCGAAAGGGTATTGGCTGCAAATTGCCATCGCCAAACTTCCGACACGGCACAACCGGCTAGCGTGGTGACAAATGGAGCGCCGCGTCTTGAGTGACAAACCACGTAAGGCGGCCCGCAGGCGGTCTGATTCTGGCTGCTGGAAGCACAGAGGTGCCACCATCGTCCGCTAAAATCTCTTTGACGATTTCGGCCTTACTCCGGCCGGAAACCAGAAACGCAATTTCAGCCGCATGGTTCAACACCGGCAGCGTGAGCGTCAGGCGATAGGCCTTTAGCTTGTCTACATAATGCGCCAGGACCAGATGCCTGCTCTCGGCAAGCGCCGGGCTATGGGGAAAAAGCGAGGCCGTGTGACCGTCTTCTCCGACGCCGAGGAGAATCAGATCAAACCGCGGCAGCGCGCCCGCCATTAGATAAAAAGATTTCTTGAGTTCATTTTCATAATAACTGGCGGCGAGACCGGGATCCTGCTCGCCCGCCATGCGATGAACATTTTCCGCCGGCATTGAAATCCGCGACAGCAACGCTTCACGCACCATAAGATAGTTGCTGTCCGGATGGTCCGGGGCCACGCAGCGTTCGTCGCCCCAAAAGAGCTGTACCTTAGACCATGGCACACGCTCTTTGTAAGCGTCGAGGGCCAGGAGTTCGTAAAGTCCTTTGGGTGTTGAGCCGCCGGAGAGGGCAACCATAAACCGGCCGCCGGACTCAACGGCGCGGTGGGAAAGCCGTATAAATTCCTCGGCGGCGCGCCGGTTCAAATCGCCGGCGTCCCGGCAGATCACGATATCGCGACTATTCACCGGAAAGAAATGCCGCATAATAGGCCGCCCCCCGCAGCGGCGCCTGCGGGTTAAGCACGACTTGGACGGGAATCGCGGCGTTAAAGTCTGCGTAACGACCCTTGTCTGTGAAAGCGCGCATGAACGTGCCGTCCTTGAGTTTGTCAAGAATCTTTGGCGCGATGCCGCCGCCGACGTAGAGTCCACGGACAGATTTGGCGCGCAGCGCCAGATTGCCCGCCTCCGCGCCGTAAACCGACACGAAGAGATCGAGGGCCCGAACACAAATCTCCGCTTCGTTGGCCAGCGCCGCTCTGGTGACCTCGGCGCTGGGGTCGTCGCCATCCGCAATTCTCTGCGCCAGCCACTCGGGTTCCTCCAGGCCGCGGCCCTCTTTGAGAAAGCGGTAAATATTTAACAGGCCGGGCCCCGAAACCACACGCTCATAGCTCACATGCTCGAAGCGCCCAATCAGATGACGCAACAATTCGATTTCCAGCTCGTTTCGAGGAGCAAAATCGCCGTGGCCTCCCTCCGAAGCCAGGGGACGAAATTTACGGCCATCGTCGAAGAGAATCGCCTGGCCAAGCCCTGTTCCGGCGGCGATCAAGGCTTTGTTGCCGGCATGGCGCATCGCGCCTTCGTTGAGAGTGTAGAATTCATCGTTTTCCAGAGAAAAAATACCGTACGCGGCCGCTTCCAGATCATTCAACAGCATTACGCTATCGAGCTTGAGCACGTGACTTATTTCGGCGCTATCGACCAGCCAGGGGAGATTGGGAGTTTTGACCTTGCCGTCAACCACGGGCCCGGCGATACCGAAGCATGACGCATCCACGGCGTCGGAGCGTTCGGCGAGAAATTCCTGGAGGACTGGCGTGAGCCCGGAATACCGCTTGCTCTGGAAGTTTCGTGAAGATTCAACGTGTAGCTTTTCTCCACGCACGGAGAAAATCGCAAGGTTCGTCTTTGTGCCGCCGATATCGCCGGCGAGCACCAGTTTCTTATCAGCCGCCATTTTCCCTCACAGGGTTCAATTTGGATTCCTTAGTAGAAAGTCACTTAAGGGGCCCGGGGCGACCCTTTCGTGGCGAAGACAATGGGCCTAGTCCTCGCTCTGCGAGGAATTGCAAATCACATATTTCAGATTTGCACTTTGAGATCTGCAATCCGAGATCTCGGAGAGCAGTCTCCACCCCTCCAGGCCCACCCCGGGCTCGCGTCATATCGTATCCACAACTGGGAAATCCGGGTTCAAAAAGTTCAAGCCGTTCAAATCGTCTTGATCGATTGGAACTTCTTGAACAGCTTGAACGGTGGTTTCAGGGCTTACGCCAGCGTCGGCCTTCCCGCTGCATGAATTCATCCGCTTCTTTGGGGCCCCAGTAACCGGCCTCGTAGTTGGGAAATGTTTTCGGTTTACTAAGGTTCCAAACCTGTATGATCGGGTCCATCAGAGCCCAGGCCGACTCGACCCAATCGTGGCGCGTAAAAAGCGTCGAATCCCCCTCAATGCAATCCTCCAGCAGCGCCTCGTAGGCCTCAGGCGGACTGTTGCCGAAGGCCTGTTCGTATTTAAAATCGAGGCTAAGGGGGTTGATGCAAATATCCGGTCCCGGCGGCTTGACTTCGAAGGTGAGCGACACACCCTCATCGGGTTGAATTCTCAGCACCAGGACATTGGGACTCACGTCTTCCACGGCGCATCCTTTAAAAAGCAAAAGCGGCGGACGCTTGAATTCGATGGCGACTTCGGTCACCCGCTTGGCCATGCGCTTGCCCGAGCGGAGATAAAAGGGCACACCTTCCCAGCGCCAGTTGTCAATGAAAAGTCTGATGGCCGCGTAGGTTACGGTAGCCGAGTTCTTGGCAACACCTCGCTCCTGCCGATAACCGATGACTTCCTTGCCGCCGATCTTGCCAGGTCCGTACTGACCGCGCACGGCGGCTCCCG
>JBFJTQ010000070.1:0-8188 GCA_041625275.1 Binatia bacterium
GCATCGTTGCTGGAATTGGAAGCAGTCTGTGCGCGGCACACGAACGGTAGCGACACCCTCGTCTTGTTGGACTTTGCCGGTATTGTTTTCATGAACAGCGAGGCTGCGAGAAAGCTCGCTCAACTTTGCGGCGATCGGCTAGAAATTATCAATTGCTCCCCTTTTATCGAAACGCTTCTCAAAACCGTCGCGTGATTAGGACACTAAGACGATGGACCTCGCCATGGCTATGGCCGACGTAGATAGGAGAAACCAAATGTCTACCAATCCTATGACAGAGCCTGCTTCCTCTGTCGAAACGAGGCGGGTAGCGCCGTCCCACGGACTGGAATCCCCGCTTATCGCTCCGGCCGTCTCGAAGCGGAAACGGAGATCGGGTCGAGGTGAAACAGGGTTGATCGAGCGCCTGAAAGCGGGTGATGAGCGAGCGCTTGAGGCGATTTTCAATCTTTACTCGCGCAAACTATACAACGTCGCACTGAGGATATTGGGCGAGTCTGCGGACGCCGAGGAAATCGTCCAGGATGTCTTCTGGACAGCGTTTCTCAAGGCCAAGACATTCCGCGGCGCATCTCAAATCTCCACCTGGCTCTACCGGTTGACGGTCAATGCCGCTCTCGGACGACTTCGGCGAAACAGAAAAGGTAAGGAAGTCGATTACGAAGAGTACCTGCCCAAGTTTCAACCCGATGGTCACCATCTCGTTCGCCCGGTGATCGACTGGTCCGACACCCTGGATGAAAAGTATGCCGACCACGAAACGCAACGATTACTTGCGAACGCCATTGATCAGTTGAAGCCGTTGGATAGGAGCGTAGTGGTTCTCTCCGATGTCGAGGGTTTGTCCGACAAGGAAATCGCCGCGGCTCTCGATCTTACGGTTTCCGCCGTGAAGACTCGGTTGCACCGGGCACGGCTTTTTCTGCGCGGCAAACTTGCCGCGCATTTCGGACATTCACCGGCGTAAAGGATGACCGAATATGAGAACACGTAAGGCAACGAGAGCCTTGACTAACAGGACATGCAAACAGATGGCGGACCTCATTTACGCGTATCTAAACAACAGCCTTAATCCGGATGTCAAAAAAGACTTCGAGCAGCATCTCCAGATTTGCCCGGATTGCGTCAGTTTCCTCAATACTTACAGAAAAACCGTCGAGGTCACGCGAGCGGTTCGCGCCAGAGAGATACCCGCAGACGTGCGCAAGAACATCCTCGCGTTCTTGCGCAAACCAAAGCGGCGGGTGGGAACCTAAATGGCGACGGTTACCGCTTACTTTCACCGGCTTCCCAGCACCCTGCATCGATTTCGCCCTGCCGAGCGTCTAAAGAGCGCTGGCGCCCATCAGGACGGCTCGGGGCGCAATGTTAGTTCCGAAGAGAGTAGGAGGGATGACCGTGAACGCTTGGGAATCGGTTTTTACACAGAGTAAAGCCAACGATGGGTACTACGACAAGGATGGGTTGCCAGTGTGCAGGTGGGATTGGCCAAAGGGAACCTGGTTCCAAGCAAGGTTGGACTACATCCGGGAACGTCACTTGAAACCGATGCCATTGTCCGCGCAACGAGATCTGAGAGGCGGCCAATCACCGGCGGGAATGTAAATCGAAGCGACCTGAAGAAGCATCCTGTCGCACCCCTGGCGCGGGATGGCCTTATTCGCTTACCGGAGTCAGCTCGGCCTTAGCCTCTGTTTGTCTGCCTGCCACAGCAGTTGCTCGCGCAAGAGCAAGTTGAACTGTACCCACTCGGCACCGCTTTCTGAGTTTGCGACATGAGCTGAGCCCGGATAGGGCAGTGAAGCGTTTCTTGCGGGTCCTGAAGCAACCTTTTCACGCAGTAACAATGGACCGGTGCTACTCGGCAGACGGCCACCTTGGCGCATGGAGAAGCGATTTCAAGCCGCGGGCGATGACCCGCCAAGTTCTGGAGACGACTTCAAAAATGAGCGGTTGCCTGTCTTCGCCACTTCAAACTCCCCCCGTGGCTCCACCCCTGGCGTATCTGCAAGTGCGCTACCTGGCCTTAGTGAGATGACTTGGGCTTTGCGACTCTTACCTTCTGACGATGGCATGCCGTCCCCGCGTAATCTCAGCACCGCTTTGACAAGCGCCGGATTCAGACCTGCTACTTTTTTGCCTCTAACGACATCTAAGTTACAACGAAATACAGTTGTCTGGAGGGCATAGCATGCGGCTGCCGCGAAATGCCAGAAATCGAAAAAAATACCGCAAAGACCAGGCCATCATCACGACTATCCTTGATCTTGTCGCAGTGCTCGGCAAGTTGACAAGCGATGATCGGCTGGTGCTTTTAGCGGTCAAGAGTATTTTCGCGTCCCACGATGTGCGGCTTGCTCATTCGGCAATTCCCGTACGTTTGGTGGACGCCACACCCAGCAATGGGAACACACTGATCGCTCGCATGACTCGGAGACGTTCAATCCGGGCATGAAGCGACGGCAAACGACTTCGACTCGGGAGGATTACGCCAATTACACCTGCCGCCAAAAACGGCCGCCCATATAAGCGACGCGTCTTCCGCCGGAAGCATGCGGTTTCTTTGACGCACAGATCCAAAAACCGTAAACTGGCATTACCCGATTATACCTGTAAGGAGGAGCTCGGTCTGATCGCCGATTATTTGAGCGCAAACCTGCAGCCGAGAACTGCGGCAGCTTTCGAACGACACTTAGCCGCCTGCCCGGATTGCAAGGCATTTCTGAGCAGTTACAAAAAAACCATAGACGCCACCAGGTCTTTTCTCCATCTTCTGACGCAGAGGAACCAGCCAAGAAAGTCGGGGATGTGGCGCCGCCCCGATGGCGAGTGCAAGAGCTAGTTTTGCGGCTGCATCTTTTCCTACTTGGAAAGAGTCTAATCCGGGACTCTAGCCGTAAAGGCTCAGCCGCTCGAACTTGTGGAATTGCGCCCGAGCAAGCGAAATCTCGAGAGGGGATATGATGAAAGCCATAGCTGTCACGCCCAAGAAGAGAGAAGTCGGTATAGTTAACCAGCCGGAACCGGGAATCTCGGCTCCTACAGATGTGAAACTGCGAATGCTCGAAGCCGGCGTCTGCGGCACGGATCGGGAAATCTGTGCCTTCGAATACGGCACCCCGCCGAGCGGCTCGGAGCACTTGGTTATTGGTCACGAGTCTCTCGGAGAGGTCGTTGAAATCGGGCCAGGGGTGACCCGAGTTAAAGTGGGCGATCTCGTCGTTCCGATGGTACGCCGCCCCTGTCCGCACGATGACTGCGTGGCTTGCCGCGAGAATCGTCAGGACTTCTGCTTTACGGGCGACTTCAAAGAGCGCGGCATCAAGGAACAGCATGGGTTCATGGCGGAATTCATTGTCGACGACGAGAAATACATGAACCCGGTGCCGTCCGAAATACGCGACATTGCGGTCCTCGTGGAACCGCTGACAATTGCGGAAAAAGCGCTGATCCAGGTCTGGGACGTCCAGCAGCGTCTGCCCTGGGGTTGCCCGGTCGTTCCCGGCAAGGCCCAAGCGCATTGCCATCGCGCCGTGGTTCTGGGGGCGGGCCCCGTGGGATTGCTGGGCGCCATGGCCCTGGTGAATGCCGATTTCGAAACGTTCGTCTATGCACGGGAACCCGTGCCCAACCCGAAAGCAGCTATCTTGCAGGAAATCGGCGCCAGGTATTTATCCGCAGAAGATCATTCCTTGGCGGGACTTGCTGAACAGGTAGGTAACGTAGATCTAGTCTACGAGGCGACCGGGGCTTCGCGACTTGCCTTCGATATGATCAAGTATCTCGGACCCAACGGTATTTTCATCTTCACCGGCGTGCCTGGCCGCAAGGGGCCGATTGAAGTGGACACGGATCTGATGATGCGCAATCTAGTACTTAAAAATCAAGTCGTCTTCGGGACCGTCAACGCCGGACGGGATGCCTTCGAAGCGTCGATCAGGGATATCGGGGATTTTTCTCGACGCTGGCCCGCTCCAGTCAAATCACTCATCAGCGGCCGCTTTCCCATGGAAGCCCATCGAGAGCTTCTGCTCGGACAAACTACCGGGATTAAAAACGTCATCCAGCTGCACTGAGTTTCGTTTTGCCCGCGCAACTTTCCAAACTCAACGATTCGGAAACAACTCGTTCAAAAAGACTTTTTAAAAATTTAACGACTTGAACGGATTGAACGTTTTGAACTGCTTGAACCGCGCGTGACGAATAGTCGTTGCATCAAGCCAACCATTCACCGCATCTAAAAGCCATGACCGACGCCCTTCGCGCTCACTGGCCAGAGTATCTGATTGAGGCCCTTGGCCTCGCTCTTTTCATGATCTCGGCTTTTACCTTTGGCATCATCCTTGAGCACCCGGCATCGCCGGTTCGCCAGGCGCTCGCCGACCCGCTAGCGCGCCGCCTTATCATGGGTGTAGCCATGGGGTCCACGGCGGTCGCCATCATTTACTCCCCCTGGGGGAAACAATCCGGAGCGCATATAAATCCCTCGGTCACTTTAACTTTTCTGCGGCTTGGCAAAGTGAAATCGTGGGATGCGTTCTTCTACGTTGCCTTCCAATTTGCGGGCGGGCTTACCGGGGCCATGATCGCCGCGGGCGCGCTCTCTTCATTCGCTTCGCACCCGTTGGTGAATTACGTGGTAACCCTGCCCGGCAAACAGGGTGTCGTTCTCGCATTTGTGGCCGAGGTTGTTATCACGTTCATACTGATGACTGTGATCCTTGTAGTTTCCAACAACCCCCGTATTCACAGATTCACGGGTCTTTGCGCCGGACTTTTGGTAGCGACTTACATCACGATCGAGGCCCCCATTTCCGGCATGAGCATGAATCCGGCTCGCACTCTCGCTTCCGCGGTGCCGGCACAGGTTTGGACGGCGATCTGGCTATATTTTAGCGCGCCGCTGATCGGAATGCTGTTGGCGGGAGAGGTCTACGTTCGAAGCCGCGGCGCCCGGGCGGTCACCTGCGCCAAGCTGCACCACCAGAATGACAAGCGGTGCATCTTTTGCGGCAAACAGCCAGTCTAAAGCGGTCGGAGACAAGCCGCTCCAGCTTGAAAGGCGCACGGTGTTCAAGGTTACAGGAGTCAGGCGGAGCGGTTTTTGCGGCTTCAGACCAGGCTTAGACGCTCAGCACGTAATTCCAAACGAGCCAGGCATGGTAACGTCTCAACCCGGCCCCCGAAAGATGACATCCCACACGCTTCGGGTGCAATCGAGGACGACCACGGTGCCCAAACCGGCTTCCCCGGGAGCCGATAAGTTCCTGGTTTGGTTTCTACTCCTGCAGCGATACTCCGCCTCATAAGTTTTTGCACAACCACGAGCAGGGTCGCCGATCACCTTATAATTAACCTCATATTCACACCGGTTCGTGTTATTACACGCATTCGATAGCTGCGTGGTCACGTTCCCCTTGGGCGCGCCACAATTCCCTCCGTACGTGGCGAACAAGACTTCAATGTCTCCACCGATTCCGGTGATTAGCGGCTGGCTACTACAGCCTGCCAAACCAAAAAACACGGCAAGTGCGGCAAGATATCTCGATGTCATCTTCTCTCCCCTTCTTTCAGTCGCCTCGTAACTTCGAGAGTCGACAGTTATGCTCGTCCAACAATTATCCTCGATCCGACAATAACTCACATGACCAAGTGGTCAGCGAGGCCCCTCTAGTCCTCGCGGCGCTCGGAATGACACATTTCAGATTGCAGATCTCAGACCTGCAATTTGAGATTTGCCATTTGCAATCCCGAAGGGCATGCCCACGATTGCAGGGCCTGCGGGTCGAGCGGGTTTGAAACAATGTCGAATTACGGTTATATAACCGCACTAGCACTCCTTCATCCTTCTCACACACCGACCGACAACGCCTTAGGTAAAATCAGCGACGTCAGGGTTGCGATATTCCTACTGCGCGGCCGAAACTGAGTCAACCTTAGACAGTACATGCCGGGATGTCCGTAGCGTTCGTGATCATGACAGGTGTCGAGACTAGAGATGCGATCCCCGCCGAGCGAATCCGGGACATCGGTGACTTAGGCCCGGTTTGAAATGCACTTCGAGTCACCAGCTTGATGGCACCAGATCCTCGCCCTCGGGCGGCATGTCCCAAAAACTCTTGCCTGCGACTGCGGCAGGCATGACTGAGCCGAAAACGGCGCTGATGATCACGCCGACGTCGGCTCACGCGATCCCTGCCAGGCTCTACAAATCTAAAATGGTTGATCTCCCGAATGAAGACCTGTCGATTTACCATCTCGGTCGATAGAGACGTTTTTCCAAAGTCTGGCCTTTGACCCCGTCGAGCCGCTGACCCACGGCCTGGTCCAATTGAGCCAATCGGTCATCCGGGTGTGGATGGGTCTTGAACAACAAGCGGATACTGCTGTCGTCCCTGGAGACATGGCCGATGTCCTGCAGCACCGTCGGCAATCCGAATGGGTCATAGCCGGCCCGCGCACTAAGAACCACAGCGACTCGATCTGCTTCGTATTCGGCGTTTTTGTCGAGGGCGCGAGCGAAAATTTCTGCGCCGTCTCCGATCAGCCTCTTGATGATATCGTATTGGTCAAATTTTTCGGCAAGGATCTTGCCGCCTGTGTCTAACAACCACGTTTGCTGGAGAATCTTGAGATGGTGTTTATTGATGACATGTCCGACCTCATGGGCAAGAACACCGGCCAGGTCGCTTTCGCTCTGTAGCACCCGATAAAGTCCCTTCGTCACGAAAATGTAACCCCCGGGTGCCGCAAAGGCGTTGATATCATCTGAATCGATCACGCCGAAATGCCACTTGAGGTCAGGACGCTCGCTCTGGCTTGCGACCCATCTTCCCACCGAGTTGACGTACTTTTGTAATTTGGCATCGTTCACTAGCGGGGCCGCCCCCAGCAAGTTGCCAGCTGCCTGTCGGCCGATCGCCGTCTCCTCCTCCTGCGAAAAAATGAGGGCGCTACTGACCCCGCTCACATCCAGCCCTTCGGTCAGTTTTGATGGGGTCTGATCGGTTCCTGACTTCTGCTCTTCTTTCGGCTCGATGGCCTTTTTTAGTCGCTGCCAGAGATCGACGGCGTGCGCGGCGCCGCCAAGAAACAGGAAAGCAACAATTGCTACGCACAGGCATTTCTTCATTGCGGCCACCACCATCGTTTTTCTTTGCCCGCTTTGGGGACCGGCAGGTACTCTACTTTTTGCGCTGCCAACTTGCCCTGTGCCGCAAATTCTTGCGCCTCCCGAGCCGTTACGGCAAATGACTCAGTTTTCTTGAGTTCCTTTTCATTGAACTTGGCCGTTTTGAGATCTTCCTCGCTAAGCCCCCGAATCCCGGTGGTTGCTACCACGCGCCCGGTTCCGGCACGGCCGGACGCCAGTCCCAGTATTCCCTCTGCGTCCACAGTTCGCTTGCGCGCTTCGCCGCGCCGTATGCTGAGCATGCGCACCCAGCCGCTGCCGTTGGCACTCTTAATCTGAAACCAGCCGGCCTGGCGTTTGAGAATCTCGACTTTATTGCCTGCTTTGAGTGAGCCAATCCGCTCTGCATCGCGAAACGGCTCGCCTTTGATCTCCACCGCCTTGAGCGCCGTGCCGCTCTCTTCGGCGCGCGCCAACCCCGTCGCCAAACCAGCCACCACCAGGAGAGCGAGAGTCATTCTTGCCATGATCAAGGTTGTTGTCCTCCATTTTCTTTGCCGGCCTGATGCCAGCGCACCTGAGCTTCCGCGAACATTTTGTCCCAGCCGGCCCTGGCCGCTTCACCCCCCAGAATATGTCCCTGGTGCAAAATCCATCTTGCTCCATTTTCTCCCTTGCCCGGGTATCTTGGCACGATGGTCGCGAGAGCGGCGGTGACGCTTTCCACGTCTTTCATTACCCGCTCGCGAGCCGCCTGATCTTGTGCCTGAACCGCCCAGGTAACCGCCAGGCTGTTTTCTAAGAGCGACCAGATTCCCTTTTGCCCGTGGCTAAGCATCTCGACACTCTTGAACTCAGCTCCTGATTTTTCCAATCGATGGCAGATTCGCTTAAGCTTCCCTTCTGCGATGGAACTGCCAAACGCTCCCACACGGATGAGCAACAAATAGGCGTCTAACTCGCCGGCTCGTTCCACGGAGTCGCGCAGCACGCTCGTTTCCAGAGCCTTGCTGCTGGCAGCGGCATAGACGCGGGCGATGGCAAAGAAGGCCAGCC
>JBFJTQ010000071.1:0-8128 GCA_041625275.1 Binatia bacterium
CTCCCGTTAAACCCGGATTCCAAGATAGAAAGTTACTAAGAGGGCATGGAGCGACCCGTTCGGCCAAGCTCGCGACAGGTCTTTCGTGGTGCGGACAATGCGCCACTGCATCTGGGCAGACGATCATGGCCCGTGCGCGGAGGCGCCATCTCATGGCAAGGGCCATGACATGCCACCATGCAGCAATGAATGTAAAAGTGAGCGCTCACGTGTATGCGCCACTCCAGGCTCGCGTCCAGTGTATCCGCAACTTTGGAATCCGGGTTAAAGAAAAGTTCCGAGAAGAAACAGGTTGAAAAAACAGTGAGGCTAAGTATAAACAGTCAACATCGTTTTGTTGCCTCGCTTCGTCCGGTTCAGTGGTTCCCTTCGTTGAAATCAGGTGGGTCCCTGAAATGAGATCACAAATCATGGTGTGTGGAGTCGATAACATGGTAGTGGCCGGATGGAGCCCTGGCCAAGGCGGCGCAAGCTGCCCCGAATCTGAAATAGGAGCGATTACGGCGGAATCCGGAGCGGAGCGGGATGCCGTCGCAGAGGAGTTGTTATGAATACTGATCTGCAACTTACGCTGAAAGACTGGCTGTTCGACCCCTTGACCGGAAAGCTTGTGATCGTTGCTGTCGGGCTGACGTTGATCATGGTCGCGATGCGGTTGCTGCGCCGGGCGCTGACCGGTTATGTGCGCGACAACACCACACGCTACCAGACGCGCAAGGTCGTGACCTTCATCGGCTACCTGGCGGCGGTGGCATTTGTGGCGCTGGTATTCAGCGACAAACTCGGCGGCTTCACGGTCGCGTTCGGCGTTGCGGGCGCCGGCATCGCGTTTGCTTTGCAGGAGGTGATCGCCAGCGCCGCCGGGTGGGTGGCGGTATCCTTCGGCGGCTTTTACAAGGTCGGCGAGCGGGTGCAACTCGGTGGCATCAAGGGCGACGTGATCGACATCGGCATGCTGCGGACGACGATCATGCAGATCGGAGAATGGGTTCACGGCGACGCATACAATGGCCGCATCGTGCGCGTGGCCAACAGTTTCGTGTTTAAGGAGCCCGTGTTCAATTACTCCGGCGAGTTTCCTTTTCTATGGGACGAAATCATGGTCCCGATTAAGTACGGCAGCGATTACCGGCTGGCGCGCAAACTGATCGGGCGAGTCGCGGAAGAAGTGGTTGGCGAATACGCGCGTTCGGCCGAACAGGCCTGGGAGCCGATCACGCGCCGCTACTTGATCGAGAAAGCGGGCGTGCACCCGATGGTCATGATGAACGCAAATCAAAACTGGATTGAATTCACCCTCCGCTACGTGGTCGACTACAAGGCCCGCCGCAGCACCAAGGACCGGCTGTTCGTTAGCATCCTCGAAGAAATCGACAAAAATTCGGAGCTGGTCGGCATTGCCGCCTCGACCCTGAATATCGAAAAGCTTGCGCCGCTTGAAGTACACCTCAAGAGCGCCGTGCCCCCCGCCGCCGTTCCCGTGGAGGCCAGTTGAGTACGACCACACAGCCGTCCGATAGTGATTCGGGTCTGGCATCATTCGTCGCGCGAGGCGATCTGTCGGAAGAGTCGTTATGGGAATTTGTCCGTCTCGGCGACTACAAGGTGCCGAGCTTCCCCGCCCGCAGCGCGGCGGCGAACGCCTGGAGATCTTTCAAGCAGATTTTCAAGCGCGTGGATGAAAAAACGCAGGCGCCCGTCAAGCAGGAAGCTGAATTGCGCGCGCTGCCGGAGGTCCGGCTGGAGCACCTGGTGCCGCCTCTGGACTGGAACGCGGCAGCAGCGGCGCTGGATGCTTCCCTGACTGACTGGATGGCGGCGCAAGTTCCGGATCGGTCGGTGAGATTTGTTATTGGCCAGCCTCATGGAGGGCACGGCGAAATCCTGCGGCACTGGAGAACGCGGCATGATGCCATGCTCATCTCCCCGCCGACCTGCGAGCAAGTTCTTGCCGGGGACGCGCGCTGGCTCGACGAGTGGCGGGCCGGTGGCCGGGTTTGCGTGCTGCCGAATCTGGAGCGATGCTACCTGCGCCACGCGCACGGCTTGTCGCTGGTGCGCCGCCTGCTCGAGGAGGCGGAAACCGGCCGCGTGGGGCGAGGCGTGATCGGTTGCGACAGCTGGGCCTGGGCCTACCTACAGCGCGTCTGGCCGGTGACCCGACCGGATGCGCTGACATTGCGAGCCTTCAATGGGCGTGATCTGTCTCGCCTGTTCGCGAAACAAGCTTCGGGCCGACAGCGAGGGCAGCTAAGATTTCGCAACGCCAGGACCGGCAACAAAGTACTCTCCGTTCCGGTTGAGGGCGACGAGGTCAGTTCGGAGATCGCCCACCTTGCGGCGCATTGCCGGGGCAACGTGGGAACCGCCATCCGTTATTGGCGCGAGCGTTTGCGCGCCGAACCTGAACCCGATAAAGCAGACTCGGGCGCAAAGGAGGAGATGTCGAATAAGGCTGACCCGGCTGAAGAAATCGTCTGGCTTTCCGCCATACTGCCGGAACCCCTCTTGCCCGGGGAAACGGACGAGGACGCCGTCTTCGTGCTGCACACGCTGCTGCTGCATGGTGGCCTCCAGGCATCACTTCTTCCTGAACTTCTCCCGCTCCCGGAACATCGTTGCATGGCGCTCCTCATTCGTCTGCGAAACGCTGGCCTCGTACAATGTGTGCAAGACCGCTGGAGCGTTCCCGAACTGGCTTACGCATATGTGCGTGGTCTGCTGCGTGGCCGTGGTTACCTGACCGACGATTTTTGAGACCGGCTATGCAAAAAGAAAACCAGATCGTGCAGATCTTCAAAAAGCTAGACGCCAGCACATCGCTTGAGCTTGCTGTGATCATTGCGGTAGCGGTTTTGCTGATTATTGCGACGCAGCGTGTCCTGCCTTGGGTCGCCAAACGCTTGCACGGTAAAAGGCGGCTGCATTTGCTGGCCATTATCCCCCTGATGCGACTCCTCATCATTTTGACGGCGTTTATTATGTTTGTGCCGTTGCTCATCGAACCGTCGATACAGAATATGGTGGCCCTGCTCGGGGCGGTCAGCCTGGCGCTGGGATTTGCCCTCAAGGACTATGCCAGCAACCTCATTGCCGGTATTGTGGTGATCGGCGAAAGACCTTATCGCACTGGTGACTGGATCGAGGTGAACGGCGTGTATGGCGAGGTGTGCCATGTGGGCATGCGCACGGTCGAGTTGATGACGCCGAATGATACCAGGGTTGTCATTCCGCACGCCCGTTTGTGGACAGATCCAATCTTCAACGCGAACAACGGCGTTCCTCGCTTGCAGTGTGTTGCCGACTTCTATCTGCACCCGCAGCACGATTCCAAGCGGGTTTGGCAAGCACTCCACGACGTCGCGCTGACCAGCCCCTACCTGCACTTCGATGAGCCCATCGCGGTCATCGTGCTGGAAAAACCGTGGGGCACTCACTACCAGGTAAAGGCTTATCCAATCGACGCATCCCAGCAGTTTCGCTTTGTATCCGACTTGACCGTGCGCGGTAAGGTGATGCTGAGCGAACTTGGCGCCCGCTTCGCGCTTGCGCCAACAGTGCCGGACAGGACGGCCTGAGGATGTGAAGATGTTCGAGGGCTTTCTCTGCCGCCGACGGTCAGGGAGAATGACGCAACGGCAATCGTAGATTGACACGCTGGTTATGGAAACATCGTGGAAATAGAAAAGGTCGATTTTTTCCACAAAGACACGATTGAGATTTATAAGCTGAAAGAAATCAGTTAGCGGCAGATGGTGATGGCACCGCGAGAAAATTGAGGAAGGAGAAGCGCTTCCGATGATGGCGACCACGGCACAAACACAAAGCTGGCAATTCTCGGGATATGCGGATCTACCGGGTGTGCGTCTTTGGTACACAGACAGCGGTGGCGGGGGAGTGCCGGTCGTGCTGCTTCACGCCAACACCGGCAATGCCGACAGCTGGCAGTACAACATTCCAGGCTTTGTCGAGGCGGGCTATCGGGTTATTACATTCGACCGCCGGGGATGGGGGCGCAGTACTGCGAATCCGGAAACCGGTCCCCAACCCGGTACCATCGCGGAAGATCTTCACGCCCTGGCGGAACATCTGAAGCTCGACCGGTTTCATCTCGTAGCCGTGGCGGGCGGCGGCTTCGCGGCTTACGATTACGTGCTGTGGCACCCCGAGCGGCTTCGCAGCCTGGTGATCGCCGCCAGCGGCGGGGCGATTACCGACGAAGAAATGCGCAGGCTGCGCGAAAAGACAACGCTGCCGGGGTTTTCGAGCTGGCCCGCGGAGTTTCGCGAAGTGAGCATGGGATACATGGCGACCAACGCCGAAGGGCTCAAGAGATGGCTCGAGATTCATCACAACTCGCGCCAGCAGGGTGCACCAGCGCAGCCGCAACGCACGACGATCACGTACGAGAAGCTGGAGACGATTCGTGTGCCAACACTACTGATGCCCGGAGATCAGGATTTGCAAACACCGCCCTGGGTTATGCGGCGGCAGCTCGCCCATATCGCTCACGCGAAGTTTATTGTTCTGCCCGAGGCCGCCCATTCAATTAACTGGGAGCAGCCGGAGGCCTTCAACCGTAATGTTCTGGATTTTATCCAGGGACATTAGCTAACAGGAAGATACTTGGCGCTTCTCGACCTGCCTGTCATGGGGCGATCTTGGATCTTTCGGACACTAATCGCGGATACATGTCGATTGCCCTTATGCCGCACGGGTCACTCCCCCGGCACGCAACTTGTGCCCGCGGCTGCAAAAGCCTTCCCCGCGACTCGGACTCAAGGCGATATGGCTTGTATTTAAATGGCAGGATGTGAGGTGTTGGGTCTTGGAACTTGTTATCATTGTTATTTGAACCTCATTTCGATTGATAAAACTTTCGGGCAATGGGTAATTTAGGGTCTTAAGGAGCTTAGGTGAAGGTCAGGCGCATTGATTTACGGGCCGTTGGGATTCTCGGCGTAGGGGTTTTTTGCTGGGTTGTCAGCGGCGCAGTGATGTCGCTATCACCTGCGGCCGCGCAGAGTCCGTCGCCGAAGCTCGAGCCCCTTCTCCATGCGCAGGCCATCGATCAAGCCACCCGGCTTCCCAACCTCCGGAGTCTTTTGCTCTCAATCGACGGGGAGTTGGTCGTGGAGCGCTACTTCCGAGGCGCCAGGCGCACGCAATGGGCTAATTTGAAGTCCATTTCCAAGAGTGTTTTGTCGGCGCTGGTCGGGATTGCCCTTGATCGAGGGCATCTCGGGAGCGTGCGGGATCCGATCGGGAAATTTTTCCCGGATGATTTAGCGCAGGCAGACGATCCGGCCAAGAAGGCAATTACGATCGAAGATCTCTTGACGATGCGGTCGGGACTCGAAACCACCAGCAGCCGAAACTACGGGCGGTGGGTGCAGAGCAGCAACTGGGTGCGCCATGTGCTGACGCGTCCCATGGTGGACGAACCGGGAGGGAGGATGATCTATAGCACCGGAAACTCGCATCTGCTGTCGGCAGTGCTGACCAAGACCACCGGGATGAGCACCTATGATTTCGCGCGCCGGCACCTGGCCGATCCTCTTGGCATCGAGATTCCCCCTTGGGCGCGCGACCCGCAGGGCATTTACTTCGGGGGGAACGAGATGCATTTGACGCCGCTAGCCATGCTGGCGCTCGGCGAATTGTATCTTAATCGCGGTCGCGAAGACGACAAGCAGGTGGTCTCCCAGGAATGGGTCCGCGAATCGTTCAGGCCGCGCACCCGCTCGCGGCGAAGCGGGCGCGAATACGGCTATGGCTGGTGGATCGGAGAACTCGCTGGCCGCCAGGCTTACTTCGCCTGGGGGCATGGTGGGCAATTCATCTTCGTCGTGCCGGAGCTTAAGATGGTTGCGGTTACGACGTCGGCGATGTCGGTCGAAAGGCAAGAACGACGTGAGCATCGCGGAGCCATCTACGATCTCATGGAGGAGTATCTCGTGCCGGCGGCGGACAGCAATGGCGTGATGTCCGGACTGGTAGACCGCCGATCAAATGTTTCGCGGCCTGCCGCGACCGAAGGCCCTGATTCATAGCTTCTTTCCGTTAAGCGAGATCGCAGCTTCACTCGGTTTGCAGGCAAATCCATGAATTTTCTACCTTCTTGCTATCGGTAGGAGAGCGGGGCAAGTGGCTAAATCCAATAATGCAAACATACGACCTTGATTCCTGTTCAGGAGACCTGGCGCGAGGACTCTGCGACGGCGAGCGATGGTGAGAGAGACGCCAAGATTGTAGTGAATGTGATGTCTGCCCTACGTCCCCCATACAGCTTTCGAGCCGATCAATTAAAGGATCTACAACAAAACTTTTTGCCGTTGCCCCGTCTGTGAAGCGCGGACGATAGCATCCAGCGTCCGGTGGCGGCGCACGGCGTGATCGAAGTCGGGCAAGTCAAAATCACTGTTTGACCCCGTGCGTATGGCTCCGGCAAACTTGACCCACAGTTGGCCCACGTCGTACGCGGGGCTCTCGTTGCGCACGGCTTCCGGCACCCACGTAAATCGCTCCGGCACGGGCAACTCTTGCAGCGCCTTGTCGTCTTTGTGTCCACTCATCAGCTTGCGCCGGCGCTCCTCGCCGCCCTCGCCCCCGCCGATCATTGCCAGGGCGCCCTCCTTGCCGTAGATCTCGAAGCGGTGGCCGCTGCCGTGGTATGGCTGGATCCCGCAGTAGGCGTTGACGATGGCGCCGTTTTCGAGCCTGCCCTGAACCACGATGTTATCCGGCGAGGTGACATCGACGTATTTGTTTGTATCGCTCTCGAACCACTGCGGCACACGCGTGCAAACGATCGCAAACAGTTCGGTCATCTCGCCGACCACCATGCACATGGCGTCAAACACATGCGCGAACGTAATCGTCAGGGTGTTCGCGCCGACCGTCACATCGCGCTGCCAGGTGCGATCCGAGGTGCGGGTCAGCACGCCGCTGTTCATCAGCATCATGTTCACCGAAAGCACCTCTCCGACGTAACCTTGCCGAATAAGCTCGCGCATGTAGAGATAAGCGGGCGACGCGCGCCGCTGCAGGCCGACCATGGTGCGCAGGTTTTTCTTGCGCGCCAGCGCCGCGAGTTCTTCGGCCTCTTGGGTATTTCCGCCGAGGGGCCACTCGCAGAAGACATGCTTGCCCGCCTCAAGAGCGTTTTTGCAAAGCTCATAGTGCGCCGGAACGCGCACGGCGACCGCCACCGCTTCGACCGCCGGATCGGCGTTGAGGGCCTTGTCGCTGCCGTACGCGCGAGTCACACGGTATTTATCGGCCGCTGCCCGCGCGGTGTCCTCATGCGCGGTACACACGGCGTAGAGCTCGGCTTCGGGCACGCCCTTCAGCGCCGGCACATGGGCCCGCGGCCCCCACCGGCCGCCCGCTCCGATGAGGCCTACGCGTAATGGATCGAATTGCGTCATGATTCTCCTCTTTCGGTGTGAGTTTAAGGTTTGGTGCGGCGGTCAGGCTATCGCTAAGCCGGCGAGTCGTCAATCGCAAGGGATTGCCCAAGTGTTTGGTAAAATAATAAGGAAGTGGTCAAGGGAAGGTGTGACCAACCAGCAGCTGTGAAGGTAGCCGCTTTCGGCCTGGCGCCTTCGATCAGGAAAAGGTTGTGGAGATTATAAAGCCAGGCGTTCGTACACATCCATTCCGAGGCGAAGACATTCCATCTGGACAACGGTATCCGAGAAGTTGCCTCTTAATTTGGCAAAGCGTTATTATGTCAACTCGAAGGCGGGGCTTAGGGCAGGGATGGACATTGGCCCGTGGTTGGGCTATGAGGCGATCAAATTAGATGCTACTATGCAGCGTCAGTGATCTCTCGTGCCGGGCCGTGATCCGGTGGCGTGCGAGACTCTTGCCGCTAATTAGTGCCGTTTGTTGTAAGGAGGCGTCCATGCGTATCATAGACACCCATTTCCACTGGTATCCGCGCTCGGTGTACGAGCTGCTGTGCAAGCGCACCGACTACCCGCGCGCCGTCCCCACAACCAACGGCGGATATCTCGTCTCGCCGCATGAGGGCGAGGCGCGCCGCGATACCTGGGCCGAGTGGTTCGACCTCGATACGGCGCTGGAGCACATGGACAAGGCCGCGGCCAGAATCGGCTGCGAC
>JBFJTQ010000072.1:0-8078 GCA_041625275.1 Binatia bacterium
CTTCAAGTATGTACCTTACAAGGGTGGGGGCACAGTGGCGGCAAATCTGGTGGGCAAACACATCGAAGCGACAGTAAACAATCCCAGCGAGGGCTTGCCCCATTATCCTGATAAACTAAGGCCGCTGGCGACTTTCGCCGAAGGCCGGCATACGGACTCGAAGGAATTCAAAGATTTGCCCACGGTCAAGGAACTCGGTTACGATATCTCGTATCAAATGATGCGCGGTATATTCGGCCCTCCCAATATGTCGAAGGATGCAAGGGAATATTATGAAGGGCTTTTAAAAAAGGTTTTTGACCTCAAAGACTTCCAAGAATTCCTCGATAAGAACGTGCTGGATGCCAAATACATGAAAGGCGACGAATTCGGCAAGTGGGTCGAGAAGTACAATAGCGTCCATGTCGGGGTCATGGGCAAAGCGGGTTGGGCCAAGAAGTAGTTTTCCTTGCAACCGCGGTTAATCCTCCACAGCGCTGCCCCTTTTGGAGCAGCGCTGTCGAATGGCGAAAATGCAGCGTGCGAACATCATCTGTGCTCTTGTTCTCTTGCTCCTTGCTGGATTGGTTGCTCGGGAAGCTATTAGACTGGAGATTGGGTGGGGAGATATTGGTCCCAAAGGAGGCTTTTTCCCGTTTTGGTTAGCGGTAATTCTCGCTTCGTCAAGTCTAACCGTCCTGATGAAGGCATTTTCGGGCTGGCGACACACGAAAAAAGAATTTTTTTTCCCTCGCGGGAGGCTTGGCCTCCTCCTCACGGTTCTCATACCCATTGCGCTGGTTGTCCCTCTGATTGAGGCTATTGGCTTTTACATCACGGCCTTTTTCTACTTGGCTCTTTACATTTGGTGGACTGGACGCAAGCGACTGTGGGTCAATTTAAGCATCAGTATCCTTTTCCCGTTGGCGATTTTTTTCGTCTTTGAGAAGTGGTTTCTCATCCCTTTGCCCAAAGGTTATTTCGAGGCCTACTTGCCTTTTTAACCTGCGCGTACGGATAGGCCATGGAGTCTTTTGCTAATCTCATTTACGGGTTTGAACTCGCGTTAAGCCCCTACAATTTATTTGTAGCTGGCATGGGGGTTTTCTTGGGGACTGTCATCGGGGTGCTGCCGGGCCTTGGTGGCACGAGTGGCGTAGCCATCTTGCTTCCTCTGACTTTCGTCATGCCTCCTTCCTCTGCCATTGTTTTTCTTTCCTGCATCTACTGGGGAGCTCTCTTCGGCGGAGCGATCACGTCGATATTGTTCAACATCCCCGGCGAGCCTTGGTCCGTCGCAACGATGTTCGACGGATACCCGATGGCTAAATCAGGCCGTGCGGGATTGGCTCTGGGCTCCGCCTTTGTGCCGGGATTCTTTGCTGCCTTGATCGCCGTTATTTGCTTCACGTTCTTTGCGCCGCCCCTGGCGGAATTTGCCTTACGGTTCGGCCCGCCGGAAAACTTTGCGGTTCTTCTTCTGGCCTTTAGCACCTTGACGGGCCTCGGGGGCGGTTCCGCCGCAAAATCCGTAGCTTCCACGGCGATCGGATTCATGCTTGCAACAGTAGGAATGGACATCGTGACCGGGCGTCCTCGACTTACGTTTGACACAATTACGCTGCTCAGCGGTTTTAGCTTCATCACGGTCTCTATCGGCCTCTTCGGCATCGGCGAGATCCTGCAATCTTCAGAGGAGACGTTGGAGATCAAGGGAATTCAAGGAAAGGTCGGATTGAAGGACATTATTACCGTCCTGCGCACAATCGTCCAGAATTTTACAAGTTTCATCACCGGAAGTCTTCTGGGATTTTGGATTGGCATCATGCCGGGCACCGGGGCTACTCCGGCGTCGTTTCTCAGCTATGGCTTGGCAAAAAAATTCTCGAGGAATCCGGCACGCTTCGGGACCGGAGCGCCAGAAGGCATCATGGCTGCCCAGACAGCGGCGCAGGCCGCCGGCATCGGTTCACTCTTACCCATGATTACACTCGGGATTCCAGGTTCTCCAACTGCCGCAGTCATACTTGGCGGTTTGTATATCTGGGGACTTCTCCCTGGTCCTGCTCTTTTCACCGAACAAAAGGACTTCGTGTGGGCTTTGATCGCCAGCATGTATGTCGGCAATGTCATGGGAGTCCTCCTGTGCTTGTTCCTTGTCCCTCTCTTCGCTGCCATCATGCGTATACCGTCTTCGATTCTAACACCCATTATCGTTCTCTTGAGCATGATCGGCGCCTACGCGGTTAACAACAACAGCTTCGATATATTTCTCGTTCTGGTTTTTGGCGTCATTGGATATCTGTTCAAGAAACTCGAGTATCCATTGGCCCCACTCGTGGTCGCTTTAGTCTTGGGAGATATCACCGAAGAGGCCCTACGGCAGAGCCTTATCTTGTCTGACGGCTCCATTGCGATATTTTTTACCCGGCCCATCGCGGCGTTTTTTATGATCATCGCCCTCATTATTTTTTTGCTTCCTGCGCTGGGGCCAATAACCCGCCGCCTGAGAATCGGTATTTAAGAGGGGCCTATGTCAATTGTAGCCATGTCCAGGGAGTTGGGGAGCTTCGGCACACTCATTGGCAACACCGTGGCGAAACAGTTGGGCTACGAATACATTTATCAAGAGATCACGAGCGGGGCAGCGCGAGATTACGAGGTGATGGAGGAAAACCTCGTCCGCGTCGTGGAGAAAGCGCCGCGAATATTGGAACGCTTGAAAGGCGATTTTCGGCGTTACCAAGCGTTCGTCCAGGCGCAGGTGTTCAAGGCGGCTCAGAAGGATAACGTCGTATTGATTGGCAGGTGGTCGACGTTGCTGCTAAAGGAAATTCGGCATGTCATTCGGGTTCGGGTGACGGCCCCGGAGGAGGTGAGGGCGGGGCGAGTGATGGAGATGATGCAGGTCGGAAGAGAGAAAGCACTGGAATTGGTGCGGGAGAATGATCTGGAGCGCGGCGGTCGAATGGAGCACCTGTACGGGGTGGACTGGAAAGCGCCCTACCTTTATGATCTGGTGCTCAACACGGAAAAAATTTCCATAGACGCGGGGGCAGAGCTTATCGCTAAACTCGTGGGAAGAGTTGAGTATCGTGTCACCGATGATTCGAAAAACAAGCTGGATAACCTGGCCTTGGCTTCGTATATCCGGGCAGACTTGAAAGCACACCGTGCGACCCATGACGTCGATATCGATATTCAGGTCAATGATGCAGAGGTTGTAGTGATGGGGGTTGTCGCTAGTGAAAATGAAAAAAAGGCGGTGGAAAAGTTGGTTCGGGGGACCAAGGGAGTGCGTAAGGTCGACAGCCACCTGAGGGTGTTCGAACTTGGAATTCGCTAGACTATCTCAGAGGCCTCGGCTGACACCTCTTTTAAGTTTTCAGGAACGAGATTTTCGTTCCAGTTGCCAAGCAGAAACACCGTAGATGCTAAGCGACGGAGGCCGGTCGCATGGGTTTCAGCGCGCAAATCACCTCGGACGGGAACGTGAACTGGCTGATATACTCCCTTTGGATCTCTCTAAAACCGGCACGCTGCAGGTGAGAGCTGAGCTCGATACCGCGGCAGCCGCCTACCAGCGCCGGGTTTAAGCGGTACAACCACACCCAGAGCGTGTTGAACCATTTCGTTCCCACGGTCATATTAGCCATTACTAGCCGGCCGCCGGAGCGAAGCACCCGTTTAAACTCGGAGAGAATACGCTGGAAATCTTTTTCCGGTATCAAGTCGAACATGTAGTTGTTCAGCAGCACGTCAAAGGAATGATCCGGGTAAGCAAGGTTGTAGGCGTCTCCGACCTTCAATTCGTAACGAAACGCCCCCAATTTTTCCGCCCGGGCTTTCGCGCGCACCAACATCTCCTGCGTGAGGTCAGTACCCTCGTTTCGACCGCTCGGATTGGCCTTCAGGACCTGCTCGAACAAAATGCCCGTGCCGACGGCCACTTCCAGCACGGCCTCGCCGTCGGTTATGTTGGCCAACTCTAAGCACCGACGCCTTGCCTTTGATTCCGCTAGGTGGCTCCATGTGTCGTAGCGCGCGGCCATCCGGCGATAGACCGCGCGAACTTGCTCTTTGTCCAGTTTGGCTTCCAAGTTTAATTCCAACTCGCTCGCCGCCGGCTACCTCATGGTTGCAACCGAACCGCGTTGACGAAACGTAAAAAGATTCTCAAGAATTCCAGCGGGGCCTAGCCATGTATCTCTCTGCATTGCACGGTAATCGTCAATGTTTTGCTTTGAACGATCTTTCCATGGTCATCGATATGCGCCGGCTGCTCTTCACGCACGATGCATAGCGTCTTTCCCTTCTCTATACCATACACAGACGACCCCGGTCCGTCCGCTGCATACGCGTTGTTCGCGCGCCATCCCTGTCGATAAAGCTCGCTGTCCGGTTGAGCTTCGAAGTTCGGCACGGGGTGTTCGTTGCGAATCAAAGCATCGTATGTCACGAGCCTTACTTCGCACCCGGAATGCTTTGCGCCATCCCACAAGAATTGGAACTCTCCGGTACTCAGGATGAGGGATTCATTCGGCAAGCCCTGCAAAGCCCGAAAAAAATCACCGCAGGGATTCTGATTCACAACACCGACGCACCCAGGTGCCACCAAAATATAGAGCGCAACCAACAGGAAGGGCTTCATGACAAAAAATCAATCTGAGGTTGGCTCACCATTGAAGTTTCCTGGCACTTATCGGCAACCGATGAGATCCCATTATAAGCCCATGCCCTATTTCGGGTAACCCCCGGACACCTGCCGCATAAGAGATAGGGCCTTAGCTCGAGATGCCACCAACCGTTAAGGCGGCCTATTTCAAGACCAGATCATTCCCGCTCGGACAAGACTGCTGCGAATCCCTCGGGTGCAAGCGTGACGGCTTGGCCGAATCCGGCGACGAAGCGGACGGAGATTGGTCTAATAACAAACAGGCTAAAGTCTCCGAGATCGAAGAGCATGGCGGCATCGGGAAATCGCGCCAGGTAGACTTCGCGGGCGTCGGCGGACTCTTTCGTTTTAGAGCTTAGAGGGCGCGCGCGGCCCTGAACCGTAACCCGAGCGAGCGCTTGTGCCATCTTCCCTGCCGCCTCCGGTTCCATGATCATAAGACTCACCTCGGGCGACTCCAGCATGTCCCGAGTATGAGCGGCGAGCCCGCTGACATGGATAATCAGGCCACGGCCGTCCCGCGCCACAGCGAAAGGCACCATAGAGACGTATGGAACTTTCTCATGGAGTGTTCCTAAGGCCGCGACGGATCTTTCGTGGACCAGCTTTCGCAGGGCGACAGCCATGTCAGGCTTCATGTGCAAAACCTCTCTTGATGAACAGAATTCTCGCTGGCAGCGGACGGTTAACGCATCTTCGATGTTTTTCCGGAATTTTCCGATGCAACTAAGCGCTTGTCAAATCGCTCCCAAAGTCTGTTACGCGTCGCATACCTGTCTCTCGCCCGCGCGGATGGGGCCCTTGAAATTGTTCCGCGCCACATGCGAGATGGCGCCAAATGCCCAGTTTAGAATCACCGCCCTTGTCGAACGTTGCCTGCGGTAGAATATTCGCATAAGCTGATTGTCACAAAGGAAGGATCTCTCGATGCGTGGCACGACTCCAAGACGCGAGCAAGGAATGGCCGATCCGGTCTTGGCCTCGATGGTCCAGGCCATGGGGCTTGAAACCGCGCCGCATTTTGCGGCCGCGACTCCCAAGATCCAAGCATACCGGGATCGCTGGGCGGAGCTGGCAAAGTTTCGCGACGGTTCGGTTAATGTGCAACGCCTCCAAGTCAACGACACGGCTGAAATGACGAGGCGGATCAAGGCCAAAGCCTTGGAACTGGGCGCGAACATGGTTGGCATCTGCCGCCTGCAGCCCCGCATGATCGATCTCGGGGAGGATCTGCCGCACGAATTTGTCATCGTTTCCTGTGTTACCGAGGATTACGAAAAAGTCCTCCATGGCGCCAATGCCGTGGAGGAGGAAGCGATGCGGACTTATGCCAAGTGCACGGAAATCGCCACCGAACTTGCCGCCCACATTCGCGGCATGGGATACCCTGCCCGAGCACACCACAACGGTGGCAGCGAGGTCCAGGCGATTCCCATTTTTTATCAGGTTGGTTTCGGTGAACTTGGGCGCCACGGCAGCCTGATCAATGAAAAGTACGGCGCCAGTTTTCGTCCAGGCTTCGTGACCACGGATTTGCCGCTAACGGAGGACAAGCCTCGGGAGTTCGGCGTCCAGGATTTCTGTATGAACTGCAACGTTTGCCGGCGCAACTGCCCCGGCGATGCCATTCCTGACGACCATGTGATCACCCACGGCATCAAGCGCTGGCTCATCGATCTGGAGAAATGCTACCCCTATTCCCGGCTGCGGGACGAATACTGTCACCTGTGCGTGGATGTGTGCCCTTACAACGTGAAGTCTCATCCCGACACCTACAGACATTTCATGAAGGAACGAAAGCGGATCGGCTACAAGACGCCGAAATCCTGGTAGAGGCTCGATGGAAAAGCTATATGTCCATGAACTTCGCCCCGACGGCGAAGTCAGCACCGTGGGCCTCTTCTATTCCCGCACAGAAGCCGAGCATATCGTCGCGCAACTTCGAAGCCTTCCGGAAAAGCAAAATTGTCGCTATGAAATTGTCGAAGCCGTTGCTCATAGTTCATCGACAAGCTTGCGAAGAGCAACTCGCGAACCAGCAAAGGAGTAATGCATGCCCTATATCCGAACCGTCGCTCCGGCCGAAGCCACGGGCAAACTCAAGGAAGTCTATGAATCGGGAGCGGGTCCGTCTGCGGCGCGGGGCAAGGTGTCCCTGATTCGGCAGGTGCAAAGCCTGAATTCCGAGAATCTCTCAGCCTGGCGGGCTCTCGACGTGGCGGTTATGCGCGGAGAATCAAAAATCACCCGGCGCCAGCGCGAGATGATCGCAACCGTGGTTTCAGCGACGAATCGATGCAGTTATTGAACTACAGCTCACGGAGAGGCTCTCCGTAGCGAATCCCAAGACGATCGACTGGTAGAAGGAGTCAAGGAGGATTATACCCGTTTGGAATTGCCGCCGGCCGAACGTGCCATGCTGGACTACGCGGTAAAGCTTACCGTGGCGCCGTCCACAGCAAATGAGGATGATATCAAAAAACTTCGAGCCCATGGCTTCGATGACCGGGACATCTTGGACATTATCTATGTCACCTGTCTCTACAATTTTAACGACAGGATGGCCGATGCCACAGGGATCTCCGGCCACGATTTTCTCAATGGGTGAGCGCAGCCGGAAGGACGAACTTGTTGTTACGCATCATCATGCGGCCGCGATCTTTTCCGTCGCGACACGGCCCCGGAAGGGAAACAGGGGCAACTTGACGCAATAGATCACGCTATAATAAACGTGGCGCTTTACGAAATGCAGCGCGATGCGACATTGAGTGAAGTTATCTGAGTCGACGCTGGGGATAATAGACCCAGCGTCGTTTTTCCTTTCAATACTTTTATCATGGAGGGGAAAAGTATGACGACGGTTATGAGAGCCATTGTCGGAGCCAGCGTAATTTTACTTGTTATCGTAGGTTCTGTGCTATTCACTGGCGCCGATGGACGCGCGCAAGAATTGAAGCTCGCCCACTTCATGTCCCCCAAACATCCGATGGATGAACACATGATGCGCCCTTGGGCAACCGAGGTTGCAAAGCTAAGTAACGGCAGCCTGAGGATCAGAATCTACCCCGGCGGGGAGCTGGGCAAAGGACCGCAGGAGCAGTATAAGCGTGCCGTGGACGGCATTGCAGATATTACATTTGGGCTTCAAGGCTACACCTCTAAGCAGTTCCCCAGAACGACAATGATCGAACTCCCTGGAGTTGCATCGGACGCTATCGAGGCAACCAACAAGCTCTGGGATATATTCGACAAGTACCTAGCCACCGAATACGAGCGGGTAAAAGTCCTTGCTGTTTGGGGAAATGACGGGCCCATCCTGATGACGAAAGATAAGCCAATCCGCAAGGTCGAGGACATTAAGGGCATGAAGATGCGCGTGCCGTCGAAGGATCAAGCCGACCTGATTGCAGCCTTAGGCGCTACC